>JAEZVV010000003.1 GCA_023443095.1 Pseudomonadota bacterium | reverse complement strand
ACACTCGGCCTTGCGTTGGTCTTCTTCGCGGCCGATGCGCTGAATCTCGGCGTCGGCGGCGCGCTTGGCGTCATTGGCCTGCTCGCGCTCGGTGATGCTGCCGGCGGGATAACGCGCAGTGAAATCGGACGCCCCGGCACCCGGCGGAAGCGCCAGCAAGAAAACAAACAGGCTACGGAAAAGGCAAACAGGCATGGTCGACTCAAAGCGTGGCTGTCGCCCGGCGCGGCGCGGCAAGGTAGGCCCGCGTCTGCATCTCGGTCAGGCGCGAGGCGGTGCGAGCGAACTCGTGCGCCAGCGCTCCCACGGTGTAGAGCTCCTCGGGCGGAGCCTCCGCCGAGGCGATCAGCTTGACACCGTGATCGTACAGAATGTCCACCAGCCAGGTGAAACGCCGCGCCTCGGACGACTGTCCCGCCGACATGCGAGGGATGTTCGACAGCAGCACCGTGTTGAAACGCGCTGCGATCTCGAGGTAGTCCATCTGCGAACGCGGCCCACCACACAGGACCGCGAAATCGAACCACACCAGGGAACCGGCCCGCCGACGGGCACGGATCTGGCGGAACTCGATCGCAAGCAGCGGGTCTTCGTCCTCGGTCTCGGCCAGTTCGTCGAAGCTCGCCGCCAGCGCCGCGTCAGATGTTGGCCCCCCCGGCACCAGGTAGATGGGGATCTTCTCCATCGTGCGCTGGCGATAGTCGATGCCGGCGTCGACCTCGATCACGTCGAGACGGCTCTTGATCAGCTCGATCGCGGGCAGGATGCGGTCGCGATGCAGGCCCTCGGGGTAGAGCAAGTCCGGCGGATAGTTCGAGGTCATCACGAAGCCGACCTTGAGTCCAAACAGGCGGTCGAGCAGGCGGTGCAGGATCATCGCGTCGGCGATGTCCGAGACATGGAACTCGTCGAAGCAGATCAGGCGGTAGCGGCCGGCAACGCGACGCGCCACTTCGTCGAGCGGATCGGCTACGCCTTTCAGGGTATCGAGCTCGTGGTGCACGCCGCGCATGAACTCGTGAAAATGCAGGCGGGTCTTGCGCAGCACCGGGACCGAGGCAAAAAAAGCATCCATCAGGAAGCTTTTTCCCCGCCCCACCCCGCCCCACAGCCACACCCCGCGCGGCACCGGCGGACGGACGATCATCTTGGCCAAGCGGTTGGCGCGCCGCGCCTTGTAGGCGCGCCACTCCTGGTCGAGCCGCTCGAGGCGGTCGGCTGCCGCCTGCTGCGCGACATCGAGCTCGTAGCCTCGAACAGCCAGGCTGTCGGCGAGATAGCTGGCAAAAGTCATACGCTAGGCTCGCTGCCGACCACGCTTGAGCGCGGCGGCAGTCGTAGCCATTAGAAGTTCAGCGTGCGCTTGTCGACCGCCAGCGCCGCTTCCTTGGTCGCTTCGGACAAGGAAGGATGGGCATGGCAGATGCGGGCGATGTCCTCGGCCGCGGCCTTGAACTCCATCGCCACCACGCTTTCGGCGATCAGCTCGGAGGCGTAGGGGCCGATGATGTGCACGCCCAGGATCTCGTCGGTCTTGGCGTCGGCGATAAACTTCACGAAACCGGTGGTATCGCCCAACGCCCGCGCGCGGCCATTGGCCATGAAGGGGAACTGCCCGGTCTTGTAGGCGCGACCCTCGGCCTTCAAGGCCTGTTCGGTCTTGCCGACCCAGGCGATCTCGGGGCTGGTGTAGATCACCCAGGGAATCGTGTCGAAGTTGACATGGCCGTGCTGGCCGGCGATGCGCTCGGCCACGGCAACGCCTTCCTCCTCGGCCTTGTGCGCGAGCATGGGGCCGCGCACCACGTCGCCCACCGCCCACACGCCCGGCAGATTGGTCGTGCAGTCGGCGTCGACGGCAACAAAGCCGCGCTCGTCGAGCGCGAGGCCAACCGCCGCCGCATTGAGGCCGTCGGTATTGGGCACCCGGCCGATCGAGACGATCAGCTTGTCGACCGTCAAGGTCTGAGCTTCGCCCTTGGCGTCGAGGTAGGACACGGTGACGTCGTTCTTGCCTGCCTCGACCTTCTCGATCTTCACGCCCAGCGCGATCTTCAGGCCCTGCTTGGCAAAAACCTTGTGCGCCTCCTTGGCCACGGCCTCGTCGGCCGCGCCGAGGAAGGCCGGCAGCGCCTCGAGGATGCTGACCTCGGCGCCCAGCCGGCGCCAGACCGAACCCATCTCCAGCCCGATCACACCGGCGCCGATCACGCCCAGCTTCTTCGGCACTTCGCCGATGGCGAGCGCACCGTCGTTGGAGAGGATCTGCTTTTCGTCGAACGGGGCGCCGGGCAAGGCGCGGGCGTTCGAACCGGTGGCGACGATCACCTGCTTGGCGACCAGAGTTTCATTGGCCGGATCGCTCACGGCGATCTCGTAGCCGGCGTCGGTCTTGGCGACAAACGAGCCGCGCCCGTGGAAGAAGCTGACCTTGTTCTTCTTGAAGAGGTAGAGGATGCCGTCGTTGTTCTGCTTCACGACCGTGTTTTTGCGGCCGAGCATCTTGGCGACGTCGATCGTCAGGTTCGAGAGGCCGATGCCGTGTTCGGCAAAGTGGTGGCCGGCCTGCTCGAAATGCTCGCTCGACTGCAACAAGGCCTTCGAAGGGATGCAGCCGACGTTGGTGCAGGTGCCGCCGGGGGCGGGGCCGCCCTTGGCATTGCTCCAGGCGTCGATACAGGCGACGTTCATGCCGAGTTGGGCGGCGCGGATGGCGGCAATGTAACCGCCGGGACCTGCGCCTATGACGACCAGGTCGAATGGCTTGCTCATGGGGTGCTCCTTGGC
>JAEZVV010000201.1 GCA_023443095.1 Pseudomonadota bacterium | reverse complement strand
CGATGGTCACGGCAAACTCAGGGCCGGCGAAAGCGGTCACGGCAGCTTGCACGTCTTCGCAGCTGCGGCGGATCGACGCCGGGTCGCGCGTGAGCAGGGCCAGCGTCGGCAGCCGCTCGGGCAGGCGGTGCGCGCTGTCGACGATGCGCAAGGTTGCCTCGAGCGCGGCCAGGGTGAGCTTGCCGACTCTGAGCGCGCGTTTGAGTGGATCGCGTTTGATTTTGTCGATCAAGGCCGCGCGGCCGACGATGATCCCGGCCTGCGGGCCGCCGAGCAGCTTGTCGCCCGAGAAAATCACGAGGTCGGCGCCAGCGGCGATTGCCTCCTGCGGCAGCGGTTCGCGCGGCAGGCCGTAGGCCGAAAGGTCGAGCAGGGCGCCCGAACCCAGGTCGACCGCGAAGGGGACGCCACCGGCGTGGGCGATGCGGGCGAGTTCGGTTTCGTCGACCGCGGCGGTAAAGCCCGTGATTGCATAGTTCGAGGCGTGGACCTTGACGATCAGGCCCGAGCGCGGCGTCAGAGCCGATTCGAAGTCCCGCGCGTGGGTGCGGTTGGTGGTTCCCACCTCGACCAGCTTGCAGCCGGCGGCTTTCATGATGTCGGGCATGCGGAAAGCGCCGCCGATTTCTATCAGTTCGCCGCGCGAGATCAGGGCTTCCTTGCGCGCTGCCAGCGCCTTGAGCGTCAGCAGCACGGCGGCAGCGCCGTTGTTGACCACGGTCGCCGCCTCGGCGCCGGTGAGCCGGCGCAGCAATTCGGCCACCACCTCGTCGCGGTCGCCGCGGCCGCCGTCCACGAGGTCGAACTCGAGCGCGGTGGGGGTACGCATCGCGGCGGCGACCGCGGCGATGACTTCTTCGCCCAACAGCGAACGGCCGAGGTTGGTGTGGATCACCGTGCCGCTGAGGTTGAACACCGGCCGCAGGCGGGGGGCGGCGAATGTGGCCAGGCGCTCGGCCGCGGCGGCCGCGAGGGACTCGATGCCGGGCGCCTTGGCGCCGGCCAGGATTGCGGCCCTAGCTTCCGACAGAACATCCTGCGCTGCGCGTTTGGCGAGCCGGGCGCCGTGGGTCTCGATCGGGCGGGCCAGTTCGGGGCGGGCCAGCAGGCGGTCCATCGCGGGCAGTTGCCCGAGCTCGCCGTGCTTGGGGAGGGGCTCTGCGTTTGGCTCACCCGCACGGGGCAGAGTCAAATCCTTCATGAAGGCTCCGGATCGGGCAGTTCGCGCCCGACAAAGTTCAGGATGGTATTGGCAGGATGCGTTCCGAGCTGAACTGCAGCGCTGCCAGCCGAGAATAAAGCCCATCGGCGGCAACGAGCTGGGCGTGGGTGCCGGTCTCGATCACGCGGCCGTGTTCGAGCACCACGATCCGGTCGGCGCGCTGCACGGTGGCAAGGCGATGGGCAATCACGATCGTCGTGCGGCCCTGCATCGCCGCCTCGAGCGCCTGCTGCACTACGCGTTCGGCTTCGGCGTCGAGGCTGCTGGTGGCCTCGTCGAGCAGAAGCAGCGGCGCGTTTTTCAGGATCGCCCGCGCGATCGCGATGCGCTGCCGCTGGCCGCCCGAGAGCCTCACGCCGCGCTCGCCCAGAAAGGTGCGGTAGCCCTCGGGCAAGGCGCTGAGAAACTCGTCGGCATACGCGGCGCGGGCAGCGGCTCGGACCTCGTCGTCGCTGGCCGCGGGCCGGCCGTAGCGGATGTTCTCCATCGCGTCGGCCGAGAAGATCACCGGCTCCTGCGGTACCAGGGCGATGTGGTGGCGCAGTTCGTCGAGCCGGATCCGGTCGATCGGCACGCCATCGAAGCGGATGTCGCCGGCGTTGACGTCGTAGAAGCGCAGCAGGAGCTGGAAGATCGTGGTTTTGCCCGCGCCCGAAGGGCCGACCAGGGCGACCGTGCTGTCGGCGGGAATCGCAAGCGCAAGCCCATGCAGAACTTCCACCTGCGGCCGCGCCGGGTAGCGGAAGCTGACCGCGTCGAACTCGACGGCAAGCCCGCCTTGTGACCGTGGCAGCGCCAGCGGCGCGTCGGGGTCGGCGACGGTAGAGCGTTCGGCGAGCAGCTCCATCAGCCTTTCGGTCGCGCCCGAAGCACGCAGCAGATCGCCCCAGACTTCGGCGAGCACGGCCACGCTGCCGGCGACCAGCATCACGTACAAGACGCTTTGCGACAACTCGCCGGCGCTGATGCGGCCGTCGACCACCGCGACCACGCCGCTGTAGATCCCGCCCAGCAAAGCGGCAAAGGTGCCGATGATGACAAAAGCCGTGAGCGTCGCGCGGGCGCCGGTACGACGCACCGAGGCCGAAAAAGCCTGTTCGTTGGCGTGCGAGAAGCGAGCCGTCTCGGCCGACTGGGCGGTGAAGCTCTGCACCACCGGGATCGCGTTGAGGACTTCGGCCGCGATCGCCGAAGAATCGGCGATCCGGTCCTGGCTCGCGCGCGAGAGTTTCCTCACCCGCCCGCCGAAGATCACCGCCGGCACCACCACCAGAGCGACGATGGCCAGCACCATCAGCACCAGGCGCGGGCTGGTGAAAATCAGCATCACCAGCGCGCCGGCTAGCAGGACCAGGTTGCGCAAGCCCATCGACACGCTCGAGCCGACCGCGTTCTGGATCACCGTGGTGTCGGTGGTCAGGCGCGATAACGCCTCGCCGGTCTTGAGCGTTTCGAAAAACGCCGGGCTTTGCTGCAGGACGTGGGCGTAGACCGCCTGGCGCAGGTCGGTGGTGACCCGCTCGCCGAGCCAGCTCACCATGAAGAAGCGGGCGGCGGTAAAAAGCCCCATCGCGACCGCGATGGCAAAGAGCAGCATGAACTGGCTGCGCACCGCGGCCAGGCGCGCCGCGCCATCGGCGAGATGCGCGGCAAAGCCGGCGTCGACCACCTGCCGCACCGCCATCGGCGCGGCGAGCGTGGCCCCGGCCGCCAGCAGCAGGAACAGCAGGGCCAGCCCGATCTGTGTCCGGTAAGGCGCCAGATAAGGCAGGAGCTGGCGCAGCGGGCTGAGCTTGCGGGCGGGTGTCGGCGCGGCCGGGTTCATCGGCTTCAGATCGCGAGCAGGGCGCGGATCACGCCCCAGCTCGCCAGCAACATCAGCCCGCCCCAGGCGAGGAAAGCGAGCAGGAAACCCCCGCCGCGTTTGGCCGGATTCTTGAGGTAGGCGGCCGCATACCAGGTCCGGCCAATCAGCCACACGGCGGCCAGCACGGTGGCGACAGCGCTGTTGAAGAAGGTGGCGGCCAGCCACAGGGCCGGTAGGAAGAGGACTACGTTCTCGAGCGTGTTCATCTGCACCCGGTAGGCGCGGTCGAACATCTCGTGGCCGTGGGTGGCCGGCGCCTGAATGCCGTAGCGCACCCGGGCGCGGCCGACCAAGGCGGCGGTGATGAAGAGCAGCAGCGAGGTGCCAAGCGTGGCTAGGGCGGGCCAGAGAAGGTGGGTGTGCATGGGGGAACTGCAGGCGTTGTGGAGCCCCGATGCTAGCGCTCGGAGAACTCGCGCGTGTGGGTTGCTAGCGGATCAAGTGTGTGACCGGGACCGGCTCACGGTAAGCACGGCTTGTGCTAACTCGCCTCGTGGTGCTCGAGGTCTCGTCAGAGCGAAACGCCAGGCGGAGCGACGGCGCCTAATGGAGGTGGAACTCGTCGATTCTCTCGAAGAAGGCAGCCAGTTGGGCGATCGAATGGATGTCGAGCTTGGTGAGTGCGGATCGTCGGTGGTGGTCGACGGTGCGCTTTGAGATTCCGAGACGCTCGGCAATCACCTTGTTGATGTAGCCCTTAGCCACCTCGCGGCAAATCTGTTCTTCGCGCTCGCTGAGGGACTGAAACTTGAGGACTTCGTCTTTCAGATCCTTCGCTCCTCCCCGACGTTGCCGGTCGATTTCCACAGCGCGGGCCACGGACTGCAAAAGGCGGTCAGCGCGGATGGGTTTTTGCTGAAAGTCACACGCGCCTTCGCGCATGGCGTGGACCGCCATGTCGATCTCGCCGTGAGCCGTAAGGAAGATGATCGGAGTCTGATAGGAGCGTCGATTGATCTCCTCCTGCAACTCCAGGCCACTGAGTTCGGGCATGCAGACGTCCAGGATCAGGCAACCCGGGCGGCTGGGTACGTCACCCGCCCAGAAGCTGTGGGCGCTCGCGAACGAGAGCACTTCGTACCCTTCGCAGCCGAGCATGAACTCCAAGGAGGCACGCATGTCTGCGTCGTCATCAACGATCCGAATCAGCGGGGGCGGATGCGCAGGGCGGTTCAACGGGGTTGGCTCCGGTTTGCAGAGGAAGGCTCAATGTCGCGATTAGGCCTTGCGGAAACGATCGTTCAAAAGACAGCCGACCGCCGTGGCTTTCGACAATCAAGCTCACGATCGAAAGTCCGAGACCAAGCCCGTCGAACTTTGAACTGCTCAAGGGGCGCCTGAGGGCCTCGAAAGCTTCTTCGCTCAGGCTTGGGCCATTGTCTCGGACGCAAACTAGGGCCCGATCGCCGCGGCGCTCGACCACGACGCTGACCTGCCCGGAGTCTGATGACACGGCTTCCAAGGCGTTCTTGACGAGATTGATTACGCAAAGCTCGACCTCCAGCGGGTCGGCAAAAATCAAGGCTGAACCTTGGCTGGCCTCGACTCGGGCTTGGATGGCGAAGGTCTTGGACGCGTTGATAGTTTCAACTGCGTTCGACACGACTCGATTGAGTTCCAAGACTTGGCGTTTTGCGCCCTTGCCCTTGGCATACTCGCGGACTTTCCGAACGATTCGCTCGGCTTTTTCGGCCTGTTTCTGGAGCATGTCCACGCCTTGGCTGATGCGGTTGCGATCAAGCGTTCCGTGGGTTTCCATCAGCCTTTGAATGCCGTGTGCGAAGCCGGAAATTGAACTCAAGGGCTGGCGTAGTTCGTGCGCAATGATGGCCGACATCTGCCCTAGAGCGCCGGTTTTCTGGATGGCTTCCAGTCGTCGTTGGGCCTCCTGGGCTCGACGCTCGGAGGATTCCTGATCTGCCAGGGCGTCACGAAGCTGTCGGGTACGTGTCGAAACCAAATGAGAGGCGCGAATCGAATGGATAAATAGCCCGGCGAGCACCAGCACCACCATCAGAACCCATTGCCAGTACTGATTCCAGAAGCGCTCGTGTCGTTTTCAGAAGACGGCTGCACTGAACGTCAGAAGCCGACTGCACTATAGCAGCGGAGGGGTTGGATCCATCAGGCAACGACGGGCTGCTGCCGGCCATCAGCGGACGCAGGGAGGACTTTCC
>JAEZVV010000039.1 GCA_023443095.1 Pseudomonadota bacterium | reverse complement strand
AAGAATCGAAGAACGTAGATTCATGAGAGGGCTGCTGGTGAGGCGATAGGTGGGAGTCGGGAATCTGGCGGAGCTCAGGAATGGACGAAGGTGCGCCGCAGGATGTCGAGGGCTGCGCTCAGAGCCTGGAGTTCGGGCGCGCTGCAGGCCTCGAGCGTGGTTGAGAGATCGACATGCGCACGCGCCCGGATCCGCTTGAGATGCTCCCGGCCGGCGCTGGTCACGGTCAGCATCGAACGGCGGCGGTCGGTCGGGTCGGCGACCAGGCTGACGGCGTCGGCGCGCACCAGCCGGTCGACCATGGCCGAAGCGGTCGGCATCTTCACTCCCAGGAAGGCCGCCACCGCTCCCACGCTGCAACCCGGATCGCGGGCGATGTAGTTCAGGCAGCGGAACTGCGGCACCGAGAGTTCATCGTCGACGTTGTGCCGCATCGTCGCGCGCACGGCGTCCATCACCGCCGGCACTACCTCGAGCAGTTCGGCCGCACACGCCGACGCCGCAGCGCTTGTCGATGAAGCAGGAACCGGTACCAGCCGGGAAGGTTTGCGCGCCGCCATTGCTTTGCCGAACGAACAGTTCGTGGAGCTTAGCGATAACCCGGCTCGCCGCCAATGCGCCGCGTATTCTTTTTCTCCACTGCCACCGGCCGCGCTGGCGATGCGAGCCGGGCCGGCGCGGCCGATGCGGCACAATCTGCCCTCCTCCGCCGCGCCGCCGATGCCATGACCCGCCGCCACATTCTGCAATCTGCCGCCGCGCTGGGCGCCGCGGCGCTGCTGCCGCCTGCCCTGCGGGCCCAGCCCCGCAAGCTGCGCTGCGCCGTCGCACCTTTCCTGCCGACCCCGGAGGACACCCGCCGCGCGTTCACGCCGTTTTTCGACTACGTGACGCGCAGCATCGGCGCCCCTGGCTATGAACTCGCGGTCACTTCCGACTGGGCCGGCCTTGCTGTGGCGATGGGAGCGGGCCACCTCGACCTCGCCTGGATGGGTCCGTGGGGCTATGTGCTGGCGCGACAGGCATCGGGTTGCCGCGCGATCGCCACCGTGAAATACGACGACAAGCCGACTTACCAGGCGATCATCGTCGGCCGCCCGGACTTGAAGATCGGGCGATTTCCGGAGGATTCGCGCGGCCAGAGCATCTCTTTTGCGGACGTGGGATCGACCAGCGGCTGGCTGGTGCCGCACTACTACGCCCAGGCCGTCTGGAAGATCGACCCACGTAGTTTCTGGCGCTACCGCGAGGGAGCCAGCCACCCCGCCAATGAAATCGCCGTCATGTCGCGCCAGGTCGACCTTGCCACCGACTACGACCGCAACCGCAATGCCATGATCGACGCCGGCCGCATCGACCCGGCCGCCACCCGGGTGGTGTGGACTTCGGACCCCTTGCCCAACGATCCGCTGGCGGTGTCGCAGGACCTTCCGGCGGCGCAGGTCCAGGCCATCCAGGAGGCGGTGCTGGCGATCTCAAGGACTCAGGCACCGGCCGTCCTGCCCAAGCGTTACACCGGCTGGGTGGCGGCGACCCACCAGAGCTACCAGTTGATCGAGACCGCCGGGCTCGCTCTCGGCCGCCTCAAACGCGCCTGAGCTTAGCCGCCACCCAACGCATCAATGAACGTCGCGCCTTGAACCGAGTTATCAATGGCTGCCTCTGGCTGCTGCTCGCGGTCGCCCTCGCCGTGTCCTGGCAGCTGGCCGACGTGGATCTGGGGCAGTTGGCCCGCGGCCTGCCGAAAATCGCCCATTGGCTGGGCCAGGCCTGGCCGCCAGCGACGAACGAACTGCCGGTTTTCCTGCTGCGGATGGGCGAAACGCTCGCCATCGCCTTGCTCGGCACCACCGCGGCCGTAGTGGCGGCCGTACCGTTTGCCGTCTTGGCTGCGCGCGGCGTGACACCGCTGCCCTGGCTGCGATGGCCTTTGCGCGGGGTGCTGAACGCGTTTCGCGGCATCGATTCCTTTGTTTTCGCCCTGATCCTGGTCGCCGCGGTCGGCCTCGGTCCGTTCGCCGGCATGCTCGGAGTCCTGCTCCATACCTGGGGCAGCGCCGCCAAGCTGTTTGCCGACGAACTCGAGACCTTGCCGCTCGACACCGTCGAAGCGCTGGAGACCGCCGGCGCCGGTCGCCTGGTCGCTCTGCGCCACGCCCTGCTGCCAACAGCGCTGCCGAGCTGGGCCTCGCAGGCCTTGTACCTGTTCGAGTTCAACGTGCGCGCCTCGACCGTGCTGGGCGTGGTGGGAGCGGGCGGCATAGGCCAGGAGCTGAAGTCCAGCATGGACCTGCTCGACTTTCCGCGACTGGCCATGATCATCATCGTGATCCTGGTGGCGGTGAGCCTGATCGACGCGCTCGCTGCCTGGTTGCGCCGGAGGCTGGCATGAGTCCACCGCTGCTGCGCGCGCAAGGAGTGAGCCGGCGTTTTGCCAGCGGGCGTGGTTTGGCTGAAATCAACTTCGAGCTTGGCCAAGGCGAGCTGATAGCCCTGGTCGGCCCCAGCGGCGCCGGCAAAACCACGCTGCTGCGGGTGCTGGCAGGCTTGATTCCGGCCGACCAAGGTTCGGTCGAGCTTGCGGGCCAAGCGCTGCTGCGACGCCAGCGTGGCGATACCCGCATCGCTATGGTCTACCAGACGCCTAGGCTGGTCGGGCGTCTCGATGCCCTGCATAACGTGCTGACCGGGCGCCTTGGTCACCTGCCTTACTGGCGCGGTCTGCTCGGCCTGTATCGCCCGCGCGACCGGCAACTGGCACTGTCCGCCCTCGAGCAGGTGGGGCTGCTTGAACACGCACTCGATCGAACCGACCGCCTCTCGGGAGGTGAACAGCAGCGGGTTTCGATTGCCCGCGCCCTGGCTCAGGAGCCGCGCATCCTGCTGGCCGACGAGCCTGTCGCCAGCCTCGACCCACACAACGCCGAAATCATCATGCAGGCGCTGCGTGCCTGTGCGGATTCCGGTCTGGCCGTGGTGGCAAGCCTGCACCAGCCGCAACTTGCTCAGGCCTACGCAGACCGCATCGTCCGGCTCGGCTGAGCCTGCTGATCGCCGCTTCGATCTTTGCCTAGCGAAATCGCGGAGCGCCGAGAACCAACGCCGAGCTCAATCCTTGCGGTGTATCAGCAAGCGATTCGCGCGCTTGAGTAATGCGCCATAAAATGAACTTTGCCGCTGCAGTGCCGGCCTACGCCGCCAGCAATCGCGCCCGCGCCCACACGGTGCGGCGACCGCCAGCGCCGCCCACCCCGCGGCATTTGGCCTGGCATCGGTTCGCAACGCTGTTTCGTTCGACGGCGGTCGAGTAGGTCCTTGCGCGCCAGATCAGGTGTCCGGGCAGCGACCGCCACGCCAACCCTAGGACATCACACATGCAGTTCATCGCCCGTCTGAGCCGCTTCGTTGGCAATACCTTTGCGATCTGGGTATTGCTCTTCGCTGCTCTTGCTTTCTTCGCTCCCGCCGAGTTCCGCTGGATTGCCCCCTACATCGTGCCGCTGCTCGGCATCATCATGTTCGGCATGGGGCTGACCCTGTCGAAGTCCGATTTCCGAGAGGTGGTGCGCCGTCCCCGCGATGTGGCCATTGGCGTCGCCGGACAGTTCGTCATCATGCCCGGCCTTGCCTGGCTGCTCTGCACCTTGCTCGAGCTGCCGCCTGAAATTGCGCTCGGCGTGATCCTGGTCGGCTGCTGCCCGGGTGGCACGGCTTCCAACGTGATGACCTTCCTCGCCCGGGGCGACGTGGCCTTGTCGGTGACGATCACTTCGGTCACCACTCTGCTGGCGCCCGTCGTCACTCCGGCCTTGATCTATCTGCTGGCAAGCCAATGGCTCGACGTCAGTGCGGCCGCCATGTTCTGGTCGATCGTCCAGGTGGTGCTGCTGCCGATTGCGCTCGGCGTCCTGGCGCAATCGGTGCTGCGCAGCAAGGTCGAAGCCTGCGTCGCCGTCCTGCCCTTGGTGTCGGTAGTGGCCATCGTTGCCATCGTCGCCGCCGTCGTCGCGGTCAACCAGGCTCGTATCGCCAGCAGCGGCCTGCTGATTTTCGCCGTCGTGGTGCTGCACAACGGCCTGGGCATGGTGCTGGGTTACGCGCTCGCCAAGCTGACCGGGCTGTCGATCGCCAAGCGCAAGACCCTGGCGATCGAAGTCGGCATGCAGAATTCCGGCCTCGGCGCAGCGCTGGCTACGGCGCATTTCTCGCCGCTGGCTGCCGTGCCGAGCGCAATTTTCAGCGTCTGGCACAACATCTCCGGACCTCTGGTGGCAACTCTTTTCCGCCGCTTCGACGACGAACCGGTCGAGAAAGGCAAGACCACCATCGAATCGGCCGCCTAAATCCGTCGTCTCAAGTCAGACCTAGTCTGTCGTCTCAAATCCGATGCGTCTGACGCGGAGGGAAGCGGCTCATCAAAGCCCTTTCCCTCTCCGCAGTCAGTTTTCCCCAGACGCGCCGCCACGGCTTGCGCCCCACCCCATCCCCTCCCCTTCGAACGGCCGTTGCAGGCGCCTAAGACGTCCGGTTTCGATCGCTAGATCGCCGCATCGGATCCGGGCCGATTTCTGCCGTTACTCGACCGTCGCCACTCGATGTTCCGCCAGCGGGCGAATCCTCGCCCGCAATCCTGTCTGTTGAGCATTCCCTGCTGGCTCACGCTGCGCGTCCGGTTAAGACAGCGAAGCTATTGCACAAGTTGCAAAACAAGCCCCGGCAAAAGCGGCGCTTCACTTGGGCTTGGCGTATTCAGTTTTGCTTTTGATAGGGGCTGCACTTTTTTTTTTGCAGCGGCTAAACAGTCTTTTCTGCCTGCCCTTGGTTCGGCCACATTCGAACGCTGGCTGAACCAAGCACTGCGAATCCCCTCCGCGTCGCCGCCGAGCGCAGTGGATCCTTCGCGCTTTGGGCAGAGGGAGAAGCGTGGATCGTTTGGCGGGATCGGGAAAGCAAAAACCCCTCAGACCGGGTGGGGTCTGAGGGGTTTTAAGGGAGAGCCTGACGATGACCTACTTTCGCGGGAAATGCAACCCACTATCATCGGCGCGGAGGCGTTTCACTG
>JAEZVV010000045.1 GCA_023443095.1 Pseudomonadota bacterium | reverse complement strand
CTTCCGCTGCCGCTGCTGCCCGCGGCGGGAGCGTTGATGGGGGCGGCGGCGGGCGCTGACATGCCGATCTCGTTGCCGGCCGCCGCGCCCTGCGGAGCGAGGCTGCCGCCGGTCGCTGCAGGCGGCGCGTACGAAGGGTCGGCCGAGAGGATCGCCCGCAAAAGCGGCGCCAGCTTGGCCGCTTCGGCATTGCGCAGGTAGACGACGTTGATGTTGCCGGGGGTGACCGCGGGCTGGTCGAGCCGGGTCAACAAGGCCTTGGCGAGCGCCAGCCGCGCCGGGCTGGGCGCGCGCAGGATCAGCGAATTGGTGCGCGGTTCGGCCAGCACCGTGACCCTTTGGCCGGGGTCGACCGCCTGCCCCGCCCCGCGCGTGCCTTCGTCGAGCACGCGGTTGAGGATGGCGGCGAGTTCGCTCGCCAGGCCGTGTTTGACTGGCAGGATCTCGAGTTCGCTGGTCGCCGGCGTGTCGATCGCCTGGATGATGCGGGCGATGCGGCGCAGGTTGTCGGCGTAATCGGTGATGACCAGGGTGTTGTTGGCGGGGTAGGCGCTGATCGTGTTGTTGGGAGCGATCAGCGGCCGCAGCACCGGCACTAGGCTGGTGGCCGATTCGTAATTGAGGCGGAAGACCTGGGTCACGATCTGGTCGCCGCGCGGCGCCTGGGCGCTTGGCCCCACCACCGAGCCTCCCTGAAGCTTGGCGTCGGCCTCGGGCACCACGCGCGCGGTGCCGCCTGCTTCGACGATGGTGAAACCTTGCAGGCGCAAGGCGGCGAGCAGCTGCTCGTAGGCCTGCTGCTTGCTCACCGGCCTCTCGGTGACCAGGGTCAGAGTGCCTTTGGCGCGCGGGTCGACCACGAACTGGCGGCCGGTGTATTGGCCGATCGCCCGCACTACCGCGTCGAGGTCGGCGTTGACGAAGTTGAGCGAGACCTCGCCCGCGTCCTGCGCTGCCGGCTGCGCGAGCACGACCCCCGGGGCAGCGGCGAGAGTCTGCAGAGCGAAGGTGAGGGCAAGGGCGCGCGCGACAGCGTGCAAGGGACTGGGGTGCTTTGGGTTCACGGTCAGGAGCCAATCGTGAGTTGGGCCCCGTCGCCGCTGCGTTGGCCTAGCAGCGAGATGAGGCCGGCAAGTTGTGTCCGGATCACCGGATCGGTTCCGGCGACGGGCTGAGCCCGACCTTTGAAGTGCAGGCGCCCCCCGTCGTCGATTGTGCCATCGCCTATCAGTTCAAGGGGGCCGTTCACCGTCTGGAGTTGTAGCCGCGCACCAGGGGCAAAGCCGTCGGCAACAAGCCGGTAATGCCCCATCGGCGAAACCGGGGTCAGGCTGCTCGAGGCCTGCTGCCATTCGGCCACGACGGCGCCGTGCAGGCCGCGCGAGTCGAGCCGAACCTGGTCCCAGCTCAGCTGCAGCATGCCGCCCGGGCGCAGGGTGTTGAACGGCGCCCCCAGTCCGGTCAGGAGCCCCGCCGGCAGGCGCAGCTGGGCCGCCGACAGACTGGCCCGGCGGGCGCCGAGCGGCGCCCGGATCACCAGCGCCTGCGCCAGCGCCGACGGATGTTGCAGGGTGATCTCGAGCGTGCCGGTGATAAGCGGCAGGACCGCCATGCTCCAGCTCAGACGCTCGGGCAGGGCGGCGCGCGCTGCGTCGGCGCCGCTGCCGTCGGTCAGCACCACGATGCCGCTGCCCGACCAAGCGCTGCCGCTGGCGTCGGCGATCTGGAGCCGGCCCTGGCTCGCTCGGTTAACCGCTCCCGCCACCCATTGCGCCGGAGCGGCCGCGATCAGCACGACAGCGGCGCTGAGCAGTCCCGTTCCGACCCAGATCCAGGCTCTCATGGTCTCAGGTGCGCGGCGGTCGCAAGGCTAGCTCGACATCGGCGTTGCCGGGCGTGGTCGTGGCCTTGATCTTGGCGCTGATCACGCGCACGCCGAGTTCGCGCTCGGCGCTGGCGAGCCAGGTCGACCAGGCCGCGTAGGGCACGTTAGCAAAGACCAGCTGGATGTCGCCGTCGGCCCCGGTCTGGAGACGGGCCGGCTTGAGGCCGGCGCGTTTGGTCGAGGCCTCGAGCGCGGCGCGGGCATCGCCGCCCGCTACCGCTACGGCGGGGCGCTCGCGCAGGTTGCGCGCCTCGGCCAGGATGGCGCTGAGTTCGGCATTCGCGGCCCGGGTGGCGGGCAGGCTGCGTTCGAGCCGCTGCGTGCCTTTCCAGGCGGGCTCGATGGCGAGCAAGTAGACGAGCACGAGGGCGACGAAGACGCCGCCGCCGGCGAGCCACAGTCGTTCACGGGGCGCCCGCTCGAGCCAGAACTGTCGGAGTTTTTCCATCTCAGTGTCCACCCGCTCCGCTGGCCCGCAGCCGTGCCGAGCCATCGGTTTCGAAGCGGAGGTCGAGCCCCTGTTGTACCGCGGCGGCGCGCAGATTGTTCTGCAGGCCGGCGTCGCTGGCGAGCGGCGGCTTCAGTTTCAGGATGAGGGTGTTGTCGCGGTAGTCGATGCCATCGACCGCGCCGACCGGTGCGGCAGCGAAGAGCTGGGCAGCGCGTGCGTTGAGGACCGAGAAGTCGCCTGGCGAAGCCTCGCCGGCGCGAGCGCGCAGCTCGCCCAGCTGGCGCTGCGCCTGGGCGATCGGGTCGATCACCGCGGTTTCGCGCGGAAAGGCGCTGCGGAACGCCGCCACCATGTCGCTGCGCAGCGTCTGCGATTCGCGTTCGAGCTTGAACCAGTAGAGGTTGAGCCCGCCGATCCCGACCACGGTGGCGAGTGCCAGCCACGCGAGCGGCGCGCGCAAGGCCTGGCGGTCGACCTGGCGCCACCAGCCGCGCCGGGCAAAGCTGCCCTGCAGCAGGTCGACGGCGTTGGCGCTGGCGGCCGGGTCGAACTCGGCCCCGGTTGCGGCCAGCGGCAGGGCAAGCGCGAGGTCGGTCCGGACTTTGCCGTAAGACCGGATTGCCGTGGCACCCAGGCGCTGCGCGCTCACGTCGATCAGCGCTGCGGGGTCGGTATCGAGGTCGAAGGCGTAACCCTCGTGTTCGGCGCTGCGCAAGACCCCGCGGGCGGGGCCAAGGCGCAGCGACACCACGCCCTCGGCCGGGGGCGGCACCAGGTAGAGACTGCTCCAGGCGGCGGCGGGCGCCTGGCCGGCGCCGCCGAAGACCTCGATCACCCGCGCCAGCCAGGCGCGCGAGATCGCCGCCACCGGCAGCCGCCCATGGGCATCGCGCTGGGGCGAAAACGCCACGTGGTTGTCGGCCGGATCGGCCAGCAGGCGGTCTTCGAGCAGGTTGGGCAGAGCCAGTCGCAGCTTGCCTTCGGCCAGGCGCGGCGCTTCGATGGCGGCGCTGTAGATGTCGGCGGCGTCGAACACCAGTTCGAGGCGGGAGCAACGCGGCAGCAGCGCGACTGGTGACTGGCCGGCTTCGACGTCGGCGCCGCGCACGGCGAGAAAACTCACGACGGTGCCGGAGTCGAGACCTGCCGGGCCGACAAGATCGCGGCGCGGCGGCAGCAGCACCAGCAGGCGCGAGGCTGGGGGCGAAGTCATCAGGGGAGTTCTCGTTGCCAGAGCACGCGGGCGATGTTGTTGGGGTCGCGCTTGACCAGAGCTTCCATGCGCGTGGTGGCGCGGTCAAGGCGAACTTGGCCGCGCACGATGAAGTGGCTCGACTTGATCGCAAGGTCACGCTCGCCGGTATTGATGTTGCCGGCATAGTTGCGGAAGTCGCCCAGGCTGTTGAAATAACCGATCCGCTCGCGCTGCGCCACCAGCGCTCGCGCTCGGGCGAGGTCGAGGTTTTCGATGCGGGCGGCGAGCACTTCGGCCGGTGCGGTATTGACGTTGACCGGAGTACTGGCTTCGAGGATCACCAGGTAGGGGGCGAGTTTTTGTGCCGCGTCGAGCGAGATGCCGGGAATCGCGATGATGTCTTCCGGCAACAACAGTGGCAGCGGGCGAGTCGCGGGAGCGGTGTCGGCGGCGGCCGGAAACGACTCGAGCATGCGGGTCGCAATCAGGTCGGCGGTGGCGGGCGGAAGCCGCAGCAAATCGACCAGACGCCGCAAGGCCTCGACCTCGGTCTCGAGCAGCTCGCCATGTTCGACCAGGTTGCGCAAGTTGAAACGTCCTTCGGCGTCTTCGATCTGGCCCGAGATCGACGCCTGGGCCGCCAGCGCCGAACTTTCGCCCAGGGTGTCGAGCCGCATGTCGGCGAGCGGCTGCGCCCAGGGTTCGGTGAGGGCATCGACCATGACCGACTTGGACTTGTTTTCGGCGTTGCTGCGCAGAATCGCCCGGCTCCAGTCGAGGGCGCCGCGCAGCAGGACCCGGCTCTGGGCGGCGAGCTGTTCGTTCTCCATGGTCCGCAAGAGCACGAACTGGCGGTAGAACAGCCCGCTCACGATCAGCGTGGCGAGGGTGGCGATGAAAAGCGCGAGCAGGACGGCAGCGCCGCGCTGGCGGCAGGAACTAGCCCTCATGGCGCACCCACCATCAGGACGCGGCGCAGGGTGCTGCCGTCGCTGCGTTCGATTTCGATTTCTAGCCCGGGCGGGTTCTCCACTGCAGTGCCGGGCGGTGTCGGCGCGGGGGCTTCGGTAGTCCAGCCCTGGCCGTTGCGCCACAGCCGCGCTCGCAGGCGCGTCACCCCGGTGAGGAGCACAGCGTTCTGCCAGGACTCCGCTGCCACCGGGGCGATCCGGGTCGCGGGCGGCGAAGACTGGCGGACCAGGGTGTCGCCCTCGAGCTGCCAGATCACGGACTGGATGCGGCTGGCGCCGTCGGGGCCGGGCGGGGCGAGCCGCTGCAGCTGGATCGCGACATTGCCGTCGCTCGCGGTAGCCAGCGTCAGGGTCGGGGTGGTGGCGCCGATGAACTGAGGGTTGGCGGCGGTGGCGAGGTCGCGGTCGAGCTGGCCGAAAACCGTGAGCAGGGCGCGGGCGCGATCGGACTCGGGCTCAAGCCGCTCGCGCGTGCCGACCAGCGAATCGAGTCCGCGCCAGGCGATGATCGAGACCACCGCCAGGACGCTGATCGCCACCAGCAGTTCGAGCAGGGTGAAGCCGCGCGCCTTCATGTCGGGTTGTCGATCGGCAGCAGGCCGACCAGCTCGGCGTAGCGGCGTTCCTCGCCGCTGCCGCTTGAATACACGCGCAGCTCGACGAGGCGGAAAAACGGGTTGGGCGTTGGCCGCACGGTCTGCTCGCAGACAAAGCTGACGCCGCCCTGCTGGCATTCGGTGCGGGTCTGGCCGGGGGTCAGTTGCTGTCGCGCCAGCCTCAGCTCGCGCAGCTGGTTCTCGGCAAGCAGGCCGGCGTACAGCCGGGCGCGGGTGTCCTCGGCCGTGCCGGTGAGCGCCAGCGCGCCGCGCATCGCGGCTGCCAGAGCGACGCCGATGATCACCAGCGCGACCAGGACTTCGAGCAAGGTGAAGCCGCGGGTCGCGGCGCGCCGCTTAGCGGGGGACAAGACGGGCCCGGCCGGCATCGTCGAACTCCACGGCGGTGGAATGGGTGCTGGTGGCCAGCTCCAGCCGCCAGCGCGGCTGCACCCATTCGCGAGCGATCGGGACCCGCAGGGCCGGCGCACCGGGGCCGAGCAGGACCTGCGGTTCGCCTTGCGCCGGCACCACGGCCAGGCGGGTCAGCGCTTCGTCCCAGCGGCGCTCGCGCAAGAGGTCGTCGCCCGTGATCAGCCGTCGTTCGCCGCCGCGTTCGGTGACGAAGCGGTAGCCATTGAGGTCAGCCTCCCAGCTGACCGGCTGGGCCGACAGGCGCGATTCGTCGGCCGCCAGCACCATCAGCTGGGCCACGCGTTCGGCTTCGCGGTCGAGACGCTGGGCGGCGTCGGTGGTGACATTGATGGTCACGACCGAAAGCAGGATGCCGGCGAGCACGATCACCACCAGCAGTTCAAGCAGGGTGAAGCCGTGCGTGCCGCGTCGAGTTTTCAGAGCTGCCACGAACCGATGTCGGCGTCCGGCCCTTCGCCGCCGGGCTGCTGATCGGCCCCGAGCGAAAAGACGTCGATCTCGCCCTTGGTGCCCGGGTTTAGGTACTGGTAAGGATGGCCCCAGGGGTCCTTGGGCACCGAGCTGCGCTCGAGGTAGCCGCCGGCCTTCCAATTGTTGGGGACCGGTTCGGTGGTCGGCTTGGCGATCAGCGCCTGCAGGCCTTGTTCGGTCGTGGGGTAGCGGCTGTTGTCGAGGCGGTAGAGCTTGAGCGCCTGCATTACCGAAGCGATGTCCTGCTTGGCGGCGGCGATGCGGGCGTCGTCGGTGCGGCCGACCACCCGCGGCACGATCAGCGCGGCGAGAATGCCGAGGATGGTGATGACCACCATGATCTCGATCAGCGTGAAACCGCGGGAACGGCGCTGGGAAGCGAGGGACAACAACATGGGAGCCTCGGTGGATGGCGCGGTGTGATTGTCGCGCGGATTAAGGGTCGGCCCGGATAATATCCCTGACGTGCAAGGAGTTTGCGGCGGGCTTCCTGCTGCTGCGCTTAGCCGCTCACCGAGAGTCCCCATGTCCAAGAAGGCTCTGCCAGTCTTGATCAATCTGTCGCTGTTTGCGCTCGTGGTCGCTCTCGCGGCCTGGTGGGCGCTGCGAATCTTCACGCCGGCACCGGCGGCGGCACCACCGCCGGCGCCGCCGCCGCCGGTGCGCGAGGTCGATCCGGTCGCTGCCGCGCGTCTGTTCGGCAAGATCGAGACTCAGGCCAGCGGCCCAACCAACGTGCAGGCGATCGGGGTGTTCGCCGCCGGGCCGCAGTCGAGCGCGATCCTGGTGGTCGACGGACGGCCGGCCAAGGTGTTCCTGATCGGACAGGAGGTGGCGCCCGGGCTCAGCCTGCTCGAAGTCAATGCCGGTGGTGCGGTGCTGGGGGCCGGCGCCCAGCGGCAGGAAGCGCGGGTGGCCTCGCGCCCGCCCGCGGCCAGCCTCGGCGGTCCGCCGCCCGCGCCGCGCTACAGCTTGCAG
>JAEZVV010000026.1 GCA_023443095.1 Pseudomonadota bacterium | reverse complement strand
GGGCAAGGATGCGCCCTACCGCCAAATCGCATTCGTATGCCGTCAGCCGGACCAGGACAACCGGCTCGTGCAGGCCTTGCTGGATGGCGCGCAGCGCTGACCGACTGCGCGCCAGCGCAAAAAAAGGGTGCCCGGAGGCACCCAAATCCACCCTACAACAGCAACTACAACTGCATAACTCTCCTGCGATGCTTACGCGGCCTTCTGCTCCTTGCCGTGTTCGAACTGCGCTTCTTCCGTGGAGCCCGTCAGCGCGGTGGTCGAGGACTGGCCGCCTTCGATCGTCTGCGTGACGGCGTCGAAGTAGCCGGTGCCGACTTCGCGCTGGTGCTTGACGGCGGTGAAGCCCTTGTCGGCGGCGGCGAACTCCTTCTGCTGCAGTTCGACAAACGCGCTCATGTTCTCGCGGGCGTAGCCGTGGGCGAGCTCGAACATCGAGTAGTTCAGGCTGTGGAAGCCGGCGAGCGTGATGAACTGGAACTTGTAGCCCATCGCGCCGAGTTCGCGCTGGAACTTGGCGATGGTGGCGTCGTCGAGGTTCTTCTTCCAGTTGAACGAAGGCGAGCAGTTGTACGACAGCATCTTGCCAGGGAACTGCTTGTGGATCGCTTCGGCAAAAGCCTTGGCGTAAGCGAGGTCGGGCTTGCCGGTCTCGCACCACACCAGATCGGCGTAAGGCGCGTAGGCCAGACCGCGGCTGATCGCCTGCTGCAGGCCCGGCTTGGTGCGGAAGAAACCTTCGACGGTGCGCTCGCCGGTCAGGTAGGGCTTGTCGTTGTCGTCGACGTCGCTCGTGACCAAATCGGCGGCTTCGGCGTCGGTGCGGGCCACCAGCAAGGTGGGCGTGCCCATCACGTCGGCGGCGAGGCGGGCGGCGACCAGCTTGGCCACGGCTTCGCGGGTTGGCACCAGAACCTTGCCGCCCATGTGGCCGCACTTCTTGACCGAGGCGAGCTGGTCTTCGAAGTGGACGCCGGCGGCGCCGGCTTCGATCATGGCCTTCATCAGCTCGAAGGCGTTCAGCACGCCGCCGAAGCCGGCTTCGGCATCAGCCACGATCGGAGCGAAGTAGTCGATGTAACCGGCGTCACCCGGGTTCTTGCCTTCCATCCACTGGATCTGGTCAGCACGGACGAAGGTGTTGTTGATGCGGCGAACGACCATCGGCACCGAGTTGGCAGGGTAGAGCGACTGGTCGGGGTACATCTCGCCGGCGAGGTTGGCGTCGCCCGCGACCTGCCAGCCGGAGAGGTAGATCGCCTTCAGGCCGGCCTTGACCTGCTGCATCGCCTGGTTGCCGGTCAGGGCGCCCAGCGCATTGACGAAAGGCTCGCTGGCGAGCGAATTCCAGAGTCGCTCGGCGCCGCGCTTGGCCAGGGTGTGCTCGGGCTGGACCGAACCGCGCAGACGCACCACCTCTTCGGCGCCGTAACCGCGCTTGATGCCCTTCCAGCGGGGGTTTTCGTTCCAGTCCTTCTGCAGTTGCTGAGCCTGAAGTTCGCGTGTCGTCATGTTCGCTCCCTGAGCAAGAGTGTCGTTACCAGCCCCGCCGCAGCTGGGCGGGTTAGGGAAAATAGTAGGCGGCACGACGCGACGCGGCAACTCAAATAACTTTTATAAGACTCAATCCTCTAGTCTTTGTTTTCAATGAGTTAACGAATTCGTTCCACATTGCGGATAGATGCAATGAAAAATGGAACGAAGTCCGCTGCTCTGCAACAGCCTCCGTTCCATGATTCGAAATCAAATTCAATCCGCGAAATTTGCCTTCAACACTCGCTGAGCCCTGCCCTGGCCGTCTCAAGCCAGGTGCAGCGCCTCGTGCGAGATCAACACCCCGTCGCGGTCGGCGTAGACCCAGTCGCCCGCACGGACCAGGACGCCCGGAAGCGCCACCGTCACACCGATGTCGCCACCACCGCGTTTTCCGGCGCGGCGCGGGTTGAGCGCCAGCGCGCGCACGCCGATGTCGCACAGTTCGATCTCGTGCACATCACGCACGCTGCCGTGAATGATCAAGCCGGCCCAGCCGTTTTTTGCCGCGGTCGCGGCCAGGTTGCCGCCGAACAGGGCGCAGCGCCGGCTGCCGCCGCCGTCGACCACCAGGACCCGCCCTTCCCCGGGCGACTTCAGCAGATCGACCAGGGCGGCGTTGTCTTCAAACAGCCTCAGCGTGGCGGCCTGACCGCAAAAGGCCTGGCACCGGCCCAGGACCAGAAAGCCGGGTGCCAGCACCTGCAGACGCCCGTCGGCCAGCCGGTCTTCGTTGGCATCACACAAGTCGGCGGTAAAAGGGATAGAAGTCATGCAGCATTCCTTGGAGTGGCGTGCGAGTTCGAGAAACGCAGGTCGCGCCCTACGCGCAGAGCGGTGAACAAGGCCGCTACCTGCAGCGCGGCCACCGCCGCCAGCGCCACCGCGAAGTGGCCGGCATCGAGCCAGGGGCCGATCAAAAGCGGCGCCAAGGCCTGGCCGGCGTCCAGCCCTGAATACACAAAGCCGTAGACCCGGCCGAACGAGGTCTTGCCGAAGCGGCTCGCCGCGGCCTTGCGCACCAGCAAGTCCCGGCTTGGCCCGGCAATACCCACTCCCAGCCCCATCACGGCCATCAGGGGCAGGACAGCGTCGCCGCCCAACCAGCCGCTGGCGAGCAGCAGCGCCGTCAGCGCCGATCCGGTCAAGGCTGCCGCAATCAGACGGTCGTTGTCGCTGGTGCGCGCGGCGAGGAAGCCACCCGCCACCATGCCGGCGGCGCTGCCCAGCAGGTAGGCGGTCAGTGCGGTGGTTGCCATCGCCAGCGACAGACCGTTGAGA
>JAEZVV010000001.1 GCA_023443095.1 Pseudomonadota bacterium | reverse complement strand
ACTTGTCCTGGTCGACCAGCACGATGCCGTCTTCCTCGCGCTTGTAGATCGAGCCCGAGGGGCAGCTCGCCACGCAGGCGGGGTTGAGGCAGTGCTCGCACAGCCGCGGCATGTACATCATGAAGGTGTTTTCGTATTCGCCATACATCGCTTTCTGCACCGCTTCGAAGTTGCTGTCCTTCGAGCGTTGGGCGAATTCGCCGCCAAGGTTGTCTTCCCACGCGGCGCTGCCCTTGATAGTCTCCAGGGTCTGGCCGGTGACGAGCGAGCGTGGGCGTGCGGTGGGCGGGGTCTGCGCTTCGGGCGAATCCTGCAGCCGCGCGTAGTCGAAGGTGTAGGGGTCGTAGTAGTCGTCGATCTCGGGTAGGTGCGGGTTGGCGAAGATCTTTGCCAGCAGGCCAAGCTTGCCGCCCTGCTTCAACTGCAGCTTGCCGTTGGGCTTGCGCTCCCAACCGCCCTTCCATTTTTCCTGGTTCTCCCACTGTTTGGGGTAGCCGACGCCGGGTTTGGTCTCGACGTTGTTGAACCAGGCGTATTCGACGCCTTCGCGATTGGTCCAGACGTTTTTGCAGGTGACCGAGCAGGTGTGGCAGCCGATGCACTTGTCCAGGTTGAGGACCATGCCGATCTGAGCGCGGACTTTCATGCCAGAGCTCCTGCACGCGGCGGTCCGTCCATCCAGTCGACGCGGGCCATCTTGCGGATTAGGACGAACTCGTCGCGGTTGGCGCCGATCGTGCCGTAGTAGTTGAACCCGTAGCTGAGCTGGGCGTAGCCGCCGATCATGTGGGTGGGGTTGACCACCACCCGGGTCGCCGAGTTGTGGATTCCGCCACGTGTGCCGCTGATTTCCGAGCCCGGCGTATTGATCGTCTTCTCGGTGGCGTGGCTCATGACGCACATGCCGGCGGGAAGCCTCTGTGTGACGATCGCCCGCGCTACTAGGGCACCGTTGACGTTCCACGCCTCGACCCAGTCGTTGTCGGCGATGCCGGCCTGGCTCGCATCGCTCTCGCACATCCAGATCAGCGGTCCGCCGCGTGAGAGCGTGAGCATGCGTTCGTTGTCGTAGAAGCTTGAATGAATTCCCCACTTCTGATGGGTGGTGAGGAAGTTGAGCTGGATGGTGGTATTGCCGTTGGGCTTGAGATGCTCGACTCCGAGCGTGGCACGAGGGTCGATCGGCGCCTTGTAGGTCACTAGCGCCTGGCCGAATGCCCGCATCCATTCGTGGTCCTGATAAAACTGCTGGCGGCCCGAAAGCGTGCGCCATGGCAGCAGCAAGTTGACGTTGCTCCAGAACGCGGCGTAAGGCTCGCTTTCGCTTTCGATCCCGCTCCAGTCCGCGCCGGTCAACACCTTGCGCGGCTGCGCCTCAAGGTCGGCGAAGCGGATCCGTTCGCCGGCGCGCGGCGCCGAGAGAAAGCTCCCGTCCTTGGCGCTGAGCTGCTTGAACGTGCCCCAGGAGCGCACTGAGACCGCACCGTGAGTTTCGGGCGAGAGCGCCAGGATCATCTCCGCGGCGGCAATGTCGCTGGTCAGTTGGGGCTGCCCTTGCGCCACGCCGGCTTCGGTCACGATGCCGTTGTTCTCGGCGAGTTCGGCCAGTTCGTCGGTCACGATCCAGTGCAGCCCCTTGTTGCTCACGCCGAGCTTGGCCAGCAGCGGCCCGACCGCAGCCAGCTTGCGATGCAGGTTGGCGTAGTCGCGTTCGACCACCACCATGGTCGGGGCGGTCTGGCCGGGGATCAGATCGATTTCGCCGCGTTTCCAATCGGCCACGGTGAGTGCTTGACCGAGTTCGCCGGGAGAGTCGTGAGCCAGCGGAGCGAGCACGAGGTCGTGTTCGACCGGCAGGCCTTGCGCCAGGTCCGACAGCTTGGCCGAGAGCAGGTTGAAGATGTCGAAGTCGCTCTTGGCTTCCCAGGCTGGATCCACCGCCTTGACGAAGGGGTGGACGAAAGAATGCATGTCGGTGGTGTTGAGATCGTTTTTCTCGTAGAAGGTGGCGGCGGGCAGCAGCACATCCGAATACAGCGCGGTGGTCGACATGCGGAAGTCGAGCGTGGTGATGAGGTCGAGCTTGCCGGCGGGTGCCGCTTCGTGCCACTTCACTTCCTGCGGCCTGGGGTCGCGGGCGCCGAGTTCGGCACCAAGCACGCCGCTTTGCGTGCCGAGCAGGTGCTTGAGGAAATATTCGTGGCCCTTGCCCGAGCTGCCTAGAAGGTTGGAGCGCCAGACGACGAGGCAGCGCGGAAAGTTCTGGGGGGAGTCCGGGTCTTCGGCGGCAAACTGCAAGCTGCCGTTCTTGAGGCCGCGCACCGCATAATCTCTGGCGTCCATTCCGGCCGCGGCGGCGGCTCGGCACAACTCAAGCGGGTTGACCGAGAGCTGTGGTGCGCTCGGCAGCCAGCCCATCCTTTCGGCCCGAAGGTTGAAATCGATGAAGCTGCCGCTGTAACGCGAGGCGTCGGCCAGCGGCGAAAGCAGCTCGGCGACCTGCATCCTTTCGTAGCGCCACTGATCGGTGTGCGCATAGAAAAACGAGGTTGCGTTCATGTGGCGCGGTGGCCGGCTCCAGTCGAGCGCAAACGAGTAGCTGGCCCATCCGGCGGCAGGGCGGATCTTTTCCTGGCCAACGTAGTGGCACCAGCCGCCGCCCACCACGCCGACCGTGCCGCACAGCATCAGCAGGTTGATGATGGCGCGGTAGGTGTTGTCGGTGTGGTACCACTGGTTGACGCCGGCGCCCATCAGCACCGATGAGCGCCCGCGGGTGGCGGCGGCGCTGGTTGCGAACTCGCGCGCGAGCCGGATCGCTTGCCCGGCCGGAACGCCGGTGATGGTCTGCTGCCAGCGCGGCGTGTACGGGACGTCGTGGTCGAACCCGGTGGCGGGATTTTCTCCCTCTAGCCCGCGCGCCACGCCGTAGTTGGCAGCGGTGAGGTCGAACACCGTGGTGACCCAGACTTCGCCTTCGGGCAGCTGGAGCTTCTTGACCGGCACCTTGCGCAGCAGGACCTGGGTACCTTGATCGTTGGCCGGGAAGTTCCGGTGAGCGATGCCGCCGAAGTAGGGGATCGCCACCGTCGCCTCGCCGTCGCGATGATCGAGCAGGGAAAGCGCCAGCGTCACGTCGGCGCCGCTGGCGCCATCCTTGGGGTCGAGGTTCCACTTGCCGGCATCGCCGCCAGCTTCCTGGTTCCATCGGTAGCCGATCGAGCCCTGGGGGGCCACGAAGCGGTCGCTTGCCTCGTCGAAGGCGACGGTCTTCCATTCGGCATGGTTGGGGCTGCCGAGTTGGTCCGAGAAGTCGGAGCCGCGCAGGGTGCGGCCGGGAACGAAGTGATCGCCCCGAGCGTCGAGCCGGACCAGCATCGGCATGTCGGTGAGCCGCCGCAAGTAGTCGACGAAATAGGGTTCGGGCCGGTCGAGAAGAAACTCCTTCATCACCACATGCCCCATCGCCAGCGCCAGCGCGGCGTCGGTGCCTTGTTTGGGATGGACCCACCAGTCGGCGTTTTTGGTGACTTCGACATAGTCGGGCATCACGGCTACGACCTTGGTGCCGTTGTAGCGAGCCTCAGTCAGGAAATGCGCGTCGGGAGTGCGCGTCATCGAGATGTTGGTGCCCCACACGATGATGTAGGCCGAGCGATACCAGGCGAGCGACTCCGGCACGTCGGTCTGTTCGCCCCAGGTCTGCGGGCTGGCGGGCGGCAGGTCGCAGTACCAGTCGTAGAAGCTGAGGATGGTTCCGCCCAGCAGCGACAGGTAACGCGTGCCGACGCCGTACGAAACCAGCGAATACGCCGGAATGGGCGAAAAACCCACTACCCGGTCCGGGCCGTAGGTCTGGGCCGTGTAGAGATGCGCGGCCGCGGTGATCTCGAGCGCCTCGTCCCAGGTGCTGCGCACCAGCCCGCCCAGCCCGCGCGATTCCTTCACGCTCCGGCTCTTGGCCGGGTCGTCGACGATGCTTTTCCAGGCGAGCAAGGGCGTCAGCGTCTTGCGCGCTTCGCGCCAGAACGAGAGCAGACGGGCGCGCGCCATCGGGTGCTTGATCCGGTTGGCGCTGTAGAGGTACCAACTGAACGAGGCCCCGCGGGGACAGCCGCGTGGCTCGTGGTTCGGCATGTCGGCGGGGGTATGAGGGTAGTCGGTCTGCTGCGTTTCCCAGGTGACGATGCCCGCCTTGACGTAGACCTTCCAACTGCAAGAGCCGGTGCAGTTCACGCCGTGGGTGGAGCGCACGATCTTGTCGTGGGCCCAGCGGCCGCGGTAGGCGGCCTCCCAGCTTCGATCGCCGTCGGTGATGGCGCCCCACTGGTTAGAGTAGGTGGCGGTCGCGCGCTGAAAGAAGCTGAAGCTATCAAGGAAGCCCATCACCCGACCTCGCTTTTGTGTCCGGGACGCTACCGGTCGGCCGAGTGTGAAAGAGCGCCGACGGCAGGGTCAACCCCGGCGCGTGTTTGAACCCACGAGCGTGATGCTCGAAAAGGGGCGCGTTCGAGCCGAGCTGATGGGCTCGACATAGCCGTCACGCTGGGCGATGCTGGCCTCCCCTCGTCCGCAGTTCCTGGCCCATGCGCGCACTCAAGGCGATCGCCCTGCTCCTTGCTTACCCGAGCCCGCCCCTGCTCGCAGCGATGCCCGAGCTGCGTGCCGAGATCGAGGCCGAACGCAGCCTGCCGCGCCGCGACCAGGAGGCCCTGGCGGCGCTCTCGCTCGAGCTCGAGCGCGGCGATCTGCTCGAGCTGCAGGCACAGTACAGCGCGCTGTTCGACCACGGACGAGCGAGTTCCTTCCATCTCTACGAACATTTGCACGGCGAGTCGCGTGAGCGAGGCCTGGCGATGGTCGCCCTTAAGGCCTTGTACGCGAGCCAGGGGGTCGAGCCGGCGGAAGGCGAGTTGCCCGACGCCTTGCCCGTGGTTCTGGAGTTCCTTTCGATGCAGCGCGAGGATGAAGCGCGTTCGCATATACGCGACGCAGCCGAGGCCCTGCAGTCGCTGGGGGCGGCGTTGGCTGCGCGCGGTTCGAACTACGCCGCCGTGCCCCGGGTTCTGCTCGCCTGGGCGGGGGCGCCAGGCTTTGTCGCCACGGTGATTCGGCCCGAGGTTCCGATCGAGGCCGAATGGAGCGAGCCTCCGGTGTCCTTCTCTCCCGTGCGATCGGCGGTGAATCAAGTCATTCGCTGGGCGAAGAAGCGCTGATGACCCCGAAGCGGGGCGACGGATTCGCCGACCCTGCGAGCGAGCTTCGAGGCTTGCTTATGCTCCGCGCCATTGGTGTCCTCCCGACGAGGAGTCAGCATGGTCAGCATCGACGATGCCTTCAGCCCGCGCACGGCCGCCATGGCTTCGCGCTTGCGTGGCGCCGATCTCGCAAGAACCGTGTGCCCTTATTGCGCAGTGGGTTGCAGTCAGCTTGCCTTCACCAAGGCGGGTGTGCTGATCGACATTGAGGGCGATCCAGACAGCCCCGTCAACGAAGCTCGCCAATGCCCGAAGGGAGCGAACACTTTCGAGCTCGCTGCCAACCCGCACCGGATCACCACGCTCAAGTACCGCGCGCCGTATTCGCGAGTCTGGGAAGACAAGCCCTTGTCCTGGGCGATGGATCGAATTGCCCAACGACTCATGGAGTCACGATCGCGTGGTTTCCAGGCCCAAGACGCGGCGGGCAATACGGTCAACCGAGTTCGAAACATCGGTTTTCTGGGCGGCTCGGCCAATGACAACGAAGAGTGTTATCTCTTTCGCAAGCTCTTTACTGGTGGGCTGGGCATCGTCCCGGTTGAGAACACTGCGCGCTACTGCCACTCCACCACGGTAGCGGCGCTGGCGCCCACGTTCGGCTTTGGTGCCTGCACCAATCCCACTCGAGACCTCGAGAACAGCGATTGCATCCTGATCATGGGGTCGAACATGGCCGAAGGCCACCCCGTGGCTTTCCACTGGCCGGTGGCGGCGCAAAAGAAGGGTGCGGTGCTGATGCACGTGGATCCGCGCTTCACTCGCACTTCGGCCGTGGCCGATGTTCATGTCAGCCTTCGGCCGGGTAGCGACATCGCCTTTCTGGGCGGAATTCTTCGCTACATCCTCGAAGGCCGGCGCTGGTTCGACGAGTACGTGATTCACTACACCAACGCCGCAACCCTGATCGCCGAAGGCTTTGCTTTTGATGCCCAGCGAGGCGTGTTCTGTGGTTATGACGCCGAGCGCGACGCCTACACCGGCGCGCCCGGCGCCTGGGAGTACCAGTACGAGACGCTGGCCGATGGTTCGCGCGGTGAGCCTTTGCGCGATCCCAAGCTCGAACACCCGCGCTGCGTGCTTCAGCTCTTGCGCCAGCAATACCCCGCGTATACGCCGGAGACGGTGGCCGAGATCTGCGGCTGCCGGCCGGAGGACTTGATCAAGGTGGCCGAGCTCTTGTGCCGCCATTCCGGCCGAGAGCGCACCAGTGCCATCTGTTATTCGATGGGCTGGACCCAGCATGCCTCGGGCGCGCAGATGATTCGCGCGGCGGCGATGATCCAGCTCTTGCTCGGCAACGTCGGGCGGCCGGGCGGAGGCGTGGTCGCGCTGCGCGGCCACGCCAATGTCCAGGGCGCGACCGACATTCCCACGCTGTATGGCGAGCTGCCCAATTACCTGCCGCTTCCTGCCGCCGCGCCCGAGCACGCGAGCCTGGCCGGCTATCTCGGCCAAGGTCATGGCTGGGGCGGCCGGCGCGGGACGCAGCAAGGCATGTGGCAACTCGAGACCCAGCGCGGCGCGTGGTCGGCGCTGCCGAGTTATTTCGTGAGCCTGCTCAAGGCCTGGTATGGCGAGAACGCCCGTGCGGACAATGAGTTCGGCTATGCCTGGCTGCCCAAGCTTGGCGCCAACGACTCGATCACGCTGTTTTTCGAACGCATGAACCAGGGGCAAGTCGAAGGCTTGATCGTCTTCGCCCAGAACCCGGCTGTCTCCAACCCCAACACCCGATTGGCCCGCCAGGCTTTGCGCAAGCTCGACTGGCTGGTGGTGTGCGACATGTTCGAGACCGAGACCGCGGCCGTCTGGTATGCCGACCCCGACGGCCCGTCGCCCGAGGAAGTCGCGACCGAGGTCTTTCTTTTGCCTGCGGCCACCCCGCTCGAGAAGGACGGTTCGGTCACCAATACCGAGCGCGTCGTGCAATGGCATGAGCGTGCGCTCGACCCGCCCGGAGACTGCCGCTCCGATGCCTGGTTCGTTTATCAACTCGGCCAGCGACTCCGTCGCCTGGCCCAAGCCGAGCCGCAGGCACGCGATGCCGGCCTGCTCGCGCTGAGCTGGGACTACGACCCGCCGCCCGGTGCAGACCTGCCGCGCGGGCTCACGCCGGTGGTCGGCGAGCCGGATCTCGAGCGCGTGCTCATGGAGATCAACGGTTATCGAGTTGGCAGCGGCGAGCAGTTGAAAGGGGCGGCCGAGTTGCGCGATGACGGCAGCACGGCTTGCGGCTCGCGTCTTTACTGCGGCGTGTTTCCCGCACCTGGCCAGAACCTGTCGCGTCGGCTCGAAGGCAGAACCGAGCAAAGCATTGCCGCGCAATGGCGCTGGGCCTGGCCGGGCAATTCGCGGGTGCTCTACAACCGCTGTTCGGCCGATCCTCTGGGCCGGCCTTGGTCCGAACGCAAGAAGCTGGTGTGGTGGGACGAAGCTGCGCGTTGGTGGACCGGGCTCGATGCGCCCCAGTTCGATGTGAGCAAGCCGCCGGCTTATCGCCCGCCGCCCGGCGCCCGAGGTGGTGCTGCGCTGGCGGGCGATGCGCCTTTTACGGTGCACAGCGACGGCCGCGCCTGGCTCTTCGTGCCTTACGGCATGGCCGACGGCCCCTTGCCCGCGCATTACGAGCCGATCGAGTCGCCTTATCGCAATCGTCTCTGGGCGCAGCAGCACAGCCCGGGCGCGATCATCGTCACGGACGAGTTGAACCCGATCGCTGCTGTTGGGGATCCGCATTACCCGCTCGTGCTCACCACCTACCGATTGGTCGAGCACTTCGGCGCTGGCGCGGCGACCCGGCACGACAGCTGGCTGGTCGAGTTGCAGCCGGCGGTGTTTGCCGAGATATCGCCCGAACTCGCGGCCGAACACGGGGTGGAGTCCGGCGGCTGGGTCGTGATCGAGACGCCTCGCGCGGCGATCGAAGTGCGAGTGCTGGTCACGCCGCGTTTGCGCCTGGGCGTGGTTGAAGGCGGGGCGGGGCGCACCGTCGGGCTCGTCTGGCATTCGGGCTACGAAGGCGAAGCCGTGGGGGCGGTGATCAATGACTTGTCTCCCGCCGTGCTCGCGCCTGAAGGCTTCATCGCGGCGAGCAAGGGCTTTGTCTGCCGAATCCGCGCCGGGCGCTTGGTCGGCGGGCGCCGGCCGCGGCCGCAGGCGGTCGAAGAGCCTGCGCTCATGAACGAGCCCGTGCCCGAGACCCCCTGGTCGGCTCAGCCGGAGGGGAGATCGTGATGGGCGGACTCGATCTGATTCGCGAAGTGATGATGCGAGCGCCGCGCCCGGGTCAGCCCGAGGCGCCCGGGCATGTCGGCGACGTCGTTTATGGCTTCGAGCGGGCGCCGCGGCCGGCGCGCCAAGCCGACCACGGTTTCTTCACCGACACCAGCATCTGCATCGGCTGCAAGGCGTGCGAAGTGGCCTGCAAACAATGGAACCAGCTGCCAGCCGATGGCGTGGCGTGGTCGGGCAGGGGCTACGACAACACCCAGGCCTTGTCGGCCACGTCCTGGCGTCATGTGAAGTTCATCGAGCGATTTCCGGCGCGAGCGCCCCAGCGGCCCAAGCAGGAAGCGGGAATGGACCTCGCCGCCTTGCTCGCCGAACCGCGTCAAGGCGCCTGGCTGATGCTCTCGGATCAATGCAAGCATTGCTTTGATGCGCCCTGCCACAAGGCTTGCCCGACCGGGGCCATCGTGCAGAACGAGTTCCGCGGCATCTTCATCCAGCCCGATCTGTGTACCGGCTGCGAGTCCTGCGTCTCGGTCTGCCCCTTCGGCGTGCCGCAGGTGAGCGAGGTCGACGGGCATTCGCACAAATGCACCATGTGCTATGACCGCCTGGTCGACGGTTTGAGTCCGGCGTGCGCCACGGCGTGTCCAACTGGGGCGATCCGCTTTGGGGAAAGCGAAGCGCTGCGCGCCGAAGGCGAACTTCGCCTCGCCCAGTTGATTGAGCGCGGGCACGCACAGGCCCGGCTTTACGGCGATCGGGCCGGGCCGACGTATTCGCAGCTTCAATCCTTTTATCTCTTGCTCGACGAACCCAGGGTCTATGGCTTGCCCGATCAGCCGGTCGACCCCTGGGTCCATATGCCGGGCGATTACCTGCGCGGCGCGGCCTCGCTGGCCGTGGCCTTGCTCTTGGCGGGTGTCGCCTTGTGGCTGGGAGGCGGGTCATGAAACCCATCGAAGCAAGCTGGGTCGCCGGCACTGCATCCGATTACGAACAGGGCGAGATCGTTCACTGGCCCGGCTGGCGAGGGTTGATCGGCTGGGATGTGTTTCTCAACAATCTCTGCGCCGGGACACTGGTGGCCACGGCTTTGGTGGTCTGGGTGGGCGGCGCGCATTTTCTGACCGCGCCGGGGCTGAGCCTGGCCTTGGCCATCCTGATCGCCGACTTGCTTGTGCTGATTGCCGACTTGGGCGACCCCTGGCGCTTTCACCACATGTTGCGGGTCATGCGGCCTGCGTCTCCCATGTCGGTGGGGGTGTGGTCGCTCTCGAGCATGGGCGTTCTGCTCGGACTCGCCTGCGTGGTCGCCTGGCTTCCGTGGCCTGCGGCGCAAACCATGGCGCGCTACGTGATGCTGCTGGCCTGCATTCCTGCGCTGGGTGTGCTGGTCTACAAGGGCGTCTTGTTCAGCTGTACTTCCCAGCCAGGCTTGCGCGATGCGCGCTGGCTGTCAGCGCACTTGGCGAGCTCGGGACTTCTGCTTGGCGCGGCGGCTCTCGCCTTATTGGCGGGGTTGTTGGAGGCTTCGCCGCGCGCCGGCTGGCAAGTCCTGTTGCTCGCGCTTTTGATTCCCGCCGCTTTCAGCTTGTGGCAACTCACGTGCGAGTTGGCGCCCCGCGCGCGCGAGCGCTATTCGGCGAGCGAACGGCGTGCCCTGGTCCTGATCGTCGCGGGGCTGGGCGGAATCGTGCCGGTGCTCTTGCTCGGGCTCTTGCCCGGGCCGCGCTCGATCGAGGGCGCGGCCGTGTTGCTGCTGGCCGGTGGCTGGGTCTTGCGCCAAGCCGTGATCCGCTTGGCTGAACCGCTTCAGTAGAGCCCGGGAAGAAAGCGCGCCGCGCGCGCCATGTAGTCACGGTATTGCGGGAAGCGCTCGCTAAGCAGAACCTCCTCGCGTGCTGCCTTGGCGTTGAGCACAAGGAAAAGCGCGACCAGAAGCGCGATCCGGGGCAGCCGCGGATCGATCGCGACCAGGCCGGCGGCCACCAGGATCAGCGCCGTGTACATCGGGTGGCGCAAGCGCCGGTACGGGCCACGGGTGACGAGTTCGGCGCCGGCCTTCACCTCGGGCCGGATGTTGAAGTTGCCGATCTTGTTGTAGCCCAGCGCCCATAGCCCGAGCACCGTGCCGGCGGCAAACAGCGGCAGGGCGAAGATCCAGCCGCGGGCGAAAGCGCTGGGCGCGGTGTTCACAACGAGGACGGCCAGCAGGACAAACTGCAGGCCGACCAGGACGCCTGACGGCAGCTTCATCGGAGTCAGGCCCGGTGGTAGGCCGTGACGCGTTCGACCTCCTCGGCCGAGCCAAGGAAGACCGCCACCCGCTGGTGCAGCTGGTCGGGTTCGATCTCGAGAATGCGGCGGTGGCCGTCGGTGCTGGTGCCGCCCGCCTGCTCGACGATCCACGACATCGGGTTGGCTTCGTACATCAGCCGCAGCTTGCCGGCCTTTTCGGGCTCGCGCGCATCGCGCGGGTACATGAAGACGCCGCCGCGGTTGAGGATGCGATGCACGTCCGCGACCATCGAGGCAATCCAGCGCATGTTGTAGTCCTTGGTGAGCGGGCCGGTCGAGCCGGCGAGCATCTCGTCGACGTAACGCTTCACCGGCGGCTGCCAGTGGCGCATGTTCGACATGTTGATCGCGAACTCCTTGGTCTGGCGCGGAATCTGAACCCCTTCGGTGGTGAGCAGGAAGCTGCCGGTGTCGCGGTCGAGCGTGAAGATCACCACGCCGTGGCCGACCGTGAGCACGAGCTGGGTCTGCGGGCCGTAGATCGCATAGCCGGCCGCCACCTGGCGCGTTCCCTTCTGCAGGAAGGAAGAGTCGTTCGGCGCGCTGCGGCTTTCAGGGGCGGGCAGGACCGAGAAGATGGTGCCGATCGAGACGTTGACGTCGATATTGCTCGAGCCGTCGAGCGGGTCGAACAGCAGCAGGTAGCGGCCGCGCGGGTAGGCGACCGGGATCGCGTGCGAGTTGGCCATTTCCTCGCTCGCCATGCCGGCGAGGTGGCCGCCCCATTCGTTGGCTTCGATCAGGATCTCGTTGGAGATCACGTCGAGCTTTTTCTGCGCCTCACCCTGCACGTTGTCGGTGCCGGCGGCGCCGAGGACTCCGCCCAGGGCGCCCTTGCCGACCTTGTGGCTGATGGTCTTGCAGGCGCGCGCCACGGTTTCGATCAGCAGGCGCAAGTTGGGGTCGAGCGCGTGTTCGCGCTCCATTCGGATCAGGTAATGGGTCAGGGTAATGCGGGCCACGCTGGCTCCTTTGCAACGCTCGGTGGGTTCAGTTGGAATTGTCAAGGGCCTTGCTGACGATCTCTCGCACGTCGCCCGACAGCTTGTCTCGGCCTGCCACCTCGGCCAGAGCGGCGCGCATCAGGCGCGCCCGGTCGGGGGTGAACTTGCGCCAGCGGTCGAGCGCGCGCGCCACGCGCGCGGCCACTTGCGGGTTGAGTCCGTCGAGCGCCAGGACCTGTTCGACCCAGAAGGCGTAGCCGCTGCCGTCGGCACGGTGGAACTCGGCTTCGTTGCTGCGGCAGAAGGCCAGCACCAGGGCGTAGACGTTGTTGGGGTTGGCGATCGAAAAGCTGCGGTGGCGCATCAGCAGCCGCACCCGCTCGACCACCGAGGCCTCGCCCGGCAGCGCGTGCGCAGTGGCCTGAACCTGGAACCATTTGTTCATCAAGAGCGGATCGCCCTGCCATTCGCGCGCCGTGCGCACCAGTAGCTCGGCCTTGAACGGGGCGGCGCTGTTGACGATGGCCGTGAGCGCGGCCAGGCGGTCGCTCATGTTGTTGGCCGAGTCGAACTGCTCGCGGGCGAGTTCAAGGTCGCTCGAGTCGCCGGCGGCCGCCAGGATGGAGAGCGCCAGGTTCTTGAGCGCACGCCGCCCGGCTGCCGCCGGGTCGGGCGAATAGTCACCCGGCGTTGCGTGCGCTTCGTAAGCGGCGCGCAGTTCGGGGGCGAGGCGGCGTCCGATCTCGCCCAACAGGAAGTTGCGCGCGCGGCGGATCGCCTGCGGGTCGACCATCGCCCGGTTTTCGGCGACGAAACTCTCGCTCGGCAGGGTCAGAGCGAGTTCGCGGAAGGCAGGCGAAAGCTCGGTGTCGGCGAGCGTCTTGGCAAAGGCGGCGAAAAAAGCTTCGTCGACCGCGAGCGGCCGGCTGGTCTCGACCAGGTCGGCGAGCCGCTGCAGTTGCGCCAGCGCCAGGCGCTGGCTGGCCTCCCAGCGGTTGAACGGGTCGCTGTCGTGGGCGGCGAGGAAACTCAGCTCGGCATCGCTGTAGCGGTAGTCGATGATCACCGGCGCCGAGAAGCCGCGTCCGATCGAAGGCACGGGTGCGGCAGCCAGGTCGGTGAAAACGAAGCGCTGCTGGGCTTGGGTGAGCTCGAGCACACGCGTGCTGGCCACCGCGTCCGTCTCGCCCGCGAGCTTGAGCGGAAGATCGGCGCCGTCGGGGCCAACCAGGCCGATCGCCAGCGGGATCAGGAAGGGCAGCTTGCTGGGCTGGCCGGGTGTGGCCGGGGTGGTCTGTGCCGTGGTCAGCTCGTAGGTGCGGTTCGCTTCGTCCCAGCGGCCGTGGACCACCACCCGCGGCGTGCCCGACTGCGAATACCAGCGGGCGAACTGCGACAGGTCGCGCTGGTTGGCGTCGGCCATCGCGGCGAGGAAGTCGTCGCAGGTCACGGCCTGACCGTCGTGGCGCTGGAAATACAAGTCCATGCCGCGGCGGAAACCCTCGCGCCCGAGCAGGGTCTGGTACATGCGCACGACTTCGGCGCCTTTCTCGTAGACCGTCGGGGTGTAGAAGTTGTTGATTTCCTGGTAGCTGTCGGGGCGGATCGGGTGGGCCATCGGGCCCGCGTCCTCGGGGAACTGGACTGCCCGCAGCGCGCGCACGTCCTCGATCCGCTTGACCGCGCGGCCGCTCTCGTCGCCCATCAGGTCGGCCGAGAACTCCTGGTCGCGGAAGACGGTCAGGCCCTCTTTCAGCGAGAGCTGGAACCAGTCGCGGCAGGTGACGCGGTTGCCGGTCCAGTTGTGGAAATACTCGTGTCCGACGATGGACTCGATGTTGGCGTAGTCGATGTCGGTCGCTACTGCCGGATTGGCCAGGACGTATTTGGCGTTGAAGATGTTGAGGCCCTTGTTCTCCATCGCGCCCATGTTGAAGTCGTTGCTGGCAACGATCATGAAGCGGTCGAGGTCGAGTTCGAGCCCGTAGCGCAACTCGTCCCAGCGGATCGCCTTCTTGAGGCTATCCATCGCGTGTTGCGTCTTGTCTTCGTTGCCGGGTTCGACCCACACCTGGAGCAGGGCTTCGCGTCCGCTGGCGCGGGTGATCCGTTCTTCGTTGACGGCAAAACGGCCCGCCACCAGGGCGAACAGGTAGGAGGGCTTGGGAAACGGGTCGTCCCAGCGCGCGTAATGGCGGCCGTCGGCCAGCCCACCTTCGGCGATCAGGTTGCCGTTGGCGAGCAGCACCGGGAAGCGGGAACGGTCGGCGCGCAGTGTGACCGTGAACCGCGCCATCACGTCGGGGCGGTCGGGGAAGAAGGTGATGCGGCGAAAGCCCTCGGCTTCGCATTGGGTGAAGAAATTGCCGTTCGATACGTACAAGCCCGATAGCTGCGTATTGGCGGCGGGGTGGATACGGTTGACCACGTGCAGCTCGAAGCGCTCGGGCAGTCCGTTGATGATCAGCTTGCCGTCGCGTTGGGCGTAGCGGCCGGCCGTGATCGGCTTGCCATTGAGCGCGAGCGAAACCAGTTCGAGGTCTTCGCCGTCGAGCACCAGTTCATCGCCCTTGGCCTGGGGCGAACGCTGCACGAGCAGGCGCGAACTCACCAAGGTGGCCTCGGGCTCGAGGTCGAACTCGAGTTCGACCCGCTCGATCCGGTGATCGGGGGCCCGGTAATCGGCGCGATGGATGGTGACGGGCGTTTCAGTGCGCATGAGTGAGGGTCGACGGTCGTGGCCGGGCATTGTAGCCAGCCGCCGCCGGCATTCAGCGGCGTGTCAGAAGGGTATCGAGCTGCGCCAGCATGGCCTCGGGCGCCAGGCTGGCGGGCCAGGCGCTGGTTTCGGGAGTTTCACTGAAATCGCCAACACCCTGGTCGAACCAGATGATGCAGCCCAGCTGCTGGGTTTCGTGCGCCTGCCGCAGGCGTGTCTGCAGCTGGCAGGCCGCGGCAGGCTCGGCGCCAGCGGCAATCAGGATCAGCTCGGGCTGGATCACCGCGGCCAGCACAGCGGCGCTGTCGACGTCTTCGGCCTGCACCAGCTGGACCCGCGGGCGCCGCCGCAGCAGCGCCGCGATCTGCTCGAAGGTGGCGGGCAAGGCCGTCACGAGCAGGATGGTGCCGCCGATGTCGTCGCGAGTCGCGCCGGGTTCGGTCCCGTCGTCGACTTCCAAGTCGCTCAGGCCAGCGCGCAGGTGGATCCGGAACTCGCTGCCCACGCCCGGCTCGCTCAGCGCGTCGAGCCAGCCGCCCATGGCCTCGATCAGCTTGAGCGAAATGGCGAGTCCCATGCCGTGGCCGGCAATGCCGGAGGCTTCCAGCCCCAGGCGGGACCAGGGCGTGAACAGGGCGTCGAGCTGGCTCGCACTCATGCCGTGGCCCTGGTCGCTCACGGCGATCACGGCCTGGCCGTCGCGGCCGCGCACGTGCACCGTCAGCTCGCCGCCGTCGCGGTTGTATTTCACGCCATTGGAAAGCAGGTTGCTCAGCACCTGGGTCAGCCGGGTACGGTCGGCCCAGACCGCCATCGGTGCGTCGGGGTCGATCTCGATCCGGGTCCTGAGCTGCCGCTCGCGGGCCGCGTCCTTCACCCAGCCCATCACCTCGTCGAGCAGAGGCGCGAGTGGCACCAGGGTGTTGCGTACCTTGAGCGCACCGGCTTCGATCTGCGACAGGTCGAGCACTTCTTCGATCAGCTCGAGTAGGTGCCAGCCCGCTTTCTGGATCCGTTCGACGTGGTTGCGGGCACCCGCCGACAGCCTGGCTTCGGGGTCGAGTTCGAGCAGCTGGGCATGGCCGAGAATGGCGTTGAGCGGGGTACGCAGGTCGTGCGAGAGGCGCGACAGGAACTCGGTCTTGGCGCGGCTCGCACGGTCGGCTGCCGCCCGCGCGTGTTCGGCGCTGGCGGCCAGTTTCTGCGCCGTCACGTCCCAGGCGACGCCGAACTGGCGACAGGCCCGGCCGGCTCCGTCGCGTTCGATGCGCGATCGATGCGCGATGTGGCGCACGCGGCCGTCCGGCCAGCAGATCCGGACCACGTTTTCGAAACTCTCGTCGAACTCGAGTGCACGCATCACTTCGCGCAGCGACGCGGCGCGATCGTCTTGGTGCAGAAAGCCGCTCCATTCGTTCAGCAGATCGCCGACCGAGCCGGGTTCCCGGCCGTAGAGCTGCCACATCGGTTCGTTCCACCGGATCTCGCCCCGGGCGATGTCGTGCTCCCAGACGCCGATGCCCACGGCTTCGGTCACCAGCTGTTCGCGTTGGGCGGCTTCCTGGGCGGCGGACTGGGCCAGTCGCAGCTCGCTGACGTCGAGCGTGGCGCCGAAGATCCGCAGGAGCCGGCCGGCGGCGTCGCGCTTGGCCATGCGGCGCGACAGCAGATGTCGCACCTCGCCAGCGGGCAGCCGGATGCGGTACTCGATTTCGCTGACGTCGACGCCGGCTTCCAGCACTTCGCGGGCGCGGGCGTGGCGTTCGTGGTCCTCGGGCAGGACGCGCTGCGCACGGTACTCATCGCCCGATGGCGGTTCCTGACCGAGCGGCCAGCCGGCGAGACGGTAGGTCTGCTCGTCCCAGTAGCGGCGGTCGGTGGCGGGGTCGAACTCCCACAGGCCAATGCCGGCGCTCTGCACCCCGTGCTCGAGCCGGTCGAGCGAGTGCTGCGAGCGGAGGCGGGAGGACGGCGAGGCGGGTTTCATGACAGGGTGGTGCCGGCTGCAGCGGGGGCTTTAGCTGCGGCGGTGGTTGGAGAGCAGCAGGGTGAGCACGGCCTGATGTTCGTTGTCGACCCGGCGCAGGGCTTCGCGCGCCGCTCCGGCATTGGCCCTTTCGCAGAAGCCGGCGGCTTCGTTGCACAGGCCGGCCAGCCCCATCGCGCCAAGAAACTCGGCGCTCGACTTGAGGGCGCGCGCCGATCGTCCGCTCGACTCGAAGTCGCCTGACTCGAGCGCACGCCCCATCGATTCGATCAGCTGCGCTGCGCGCAGGGCGAAAGACTCGATCACGGTGGGTGCAAACACGCGGTCGCCCGGTCGCACTTCGCCCAGGCGTTCGACCGTCAGGCGCAGGCGTTCGGCATCCGAGTTGCGCAGCTGCGAGCCGAGCTGGCCGCGGGCGGTCTGCACGCGTTCGATCGCTGCGCCGAGCAGGCCGGCGGCTATCGGCTTGCTGATGTGGTCGTCGAAGCCGGCCTCGAAGCAGCGTTCGCGATCGGCGGCCGAGGCGTAGCCGGTGACGGCGATGACGGGCAGAGCGTTCGCCTGGGCCGCGGCTTCCTGCTCGCGCAGAGCGGCCAGGGTCTGGAAGCCGTCGAGCTGCGGCATGTCGAGGTCGAGCAGCAGCAGGTCGAAGCGGCCCGAGCGCGCCAGCACCAGGGCGAGTTCGGGGTCGGGCTGCACGGTGGGCGCGTGGCCCAGCAATGACAGCATGTGCGCTTCGAGCGAGGCAGAGATCGGGTCGTCGTCCACGACCAGGACGCGGGCGGATTCTTGGCGGAAGGGCATCATGCGGGCGGGCGCGGGCGAGGATCGCTAACGCAGGCGGGAAGGCTACCACCCGATGCCCCTTGCACTGTTGGGATAAGCCGACTCATGTCGGCGAGTCCCGGCTCGCCGCCATGATCCCGGCCAAGATCAGGCCACCGCCTACCAGGTGGAACCAGGCGATGGCCTCGCCCAGAAAGGCGAAGGCCAGCACGGCGGCGAAAATCGGGATCAGGTTGGAAAAAATCATGGGCAATACGGCGCCGGCCCGCAGCACCCCGCGGTCCCAGCACCAATACGCTGCCAGCGAGGGCAGGACGGCCACGTAGATCAAGCCTGCTGCGCTCGCTTCGCTCCAGGCGATGGAACGCAGCGTCAGTGTGGATTCGAGCAGGTAAAAGGGCAGGATCATGGCCGCGCCGATGCCGATCTGCAGCGTCAGAAACGGTGCCAGCTCCAGCGGCGGTCGCCGGCGCCGCAACAGCCAGGTGTAAAAGCTCCAGCTCAAGGCGGCGGCCAGCATGATGAGGTCGCCTGCCGCGACCTGCAGGCGGGCCAGGTTGGCGAGATCGCCGCGGGCTACCACCAGGGCAACGCCGGCGCTCGAGACCGCGACGCTGAGCCATTGGGCGCGGCGGATGCGCGCGCCGAAGCAGAGCGCGCCGATGATCAGGGTGGCAGCCGGGCCGGCGGCGGCGATCAAGGTCACCGATACCACGCTCGCGGTCTGCAGCGCGAGATATTGCAGCGAGTTGTAGAGCCCGACACCGACAGCGCTGATCGCCACCAGCGGCCCCCACCATTGGCGTACCAGTTCGCGTTGCCGCCACAGGGTGGCGGCGGTGAACGGGGCGATCAGGGCCAGCGCCAGCGTCCAGCGCCAGAAGGCCAGCGCGAGCGGGGGAAACTCGCCGACCAGGGCGCGGCCGACGATGGCGTTGCCGGCCCACAGCAAAGGCGGCAACAGAAGCAGGCCGGCGGTGCCGGGATCGATTCGATGGCTCATGGGGAAGTGCAGGGCCGCGCGTCGCCGCGCGGCCGGTGGCGCTAGAAGTCGAGCTGGTCGCGGATGGCCGAGATGCCGGCGCGGGCGCAGGCCTCGTCTTCGGCACCGCCAGGGGCTCCGGAAACGCCGATGGCGCCGACAATGCTGCCGCCGGCTTCGATTTGGACTCCGCCGCCCACCGCCACCACGCGTGGCAGCTGGCGGATGCCGGAGGCGGCCTGGCCGGCCTGGGTCGATTGGGCGAACTCGAGCGTGTTGGTGCGGAAACTGGTTGCCGTCCAACCCTTGTTGATCGCGGTTTCGGGCGTGTGGGCGCCCGCGTAGCGGTCGCGCAGCATCACCTGCGCCACGCCGCTGCGGTCGACAACTGCCACCGCCACCTGGTAGCCGCGGCGGCGGCAGTCCTCGAGTGCGGCCTGGGCCGCCTTGAATGCGGTTTCTGGCGTGAGCTGGCGGACTTCGTAAGTGCCGGACTGCGCCAGCGCGCTGCCGGTCGCGAGGCTCAGGCCGAGCGCGAGCAGGGAGGGAGAGAGTTTCATGCGTCGATTCCGGAGGGGAGAAACGGCCGCTACGGTCCTAGGCCGATGTCTTGCGGCCAGACACGAGCGCCCGGACCGGCCGGACGCTCGGACGAGATCCGCGGTTTAGCGCTGCGCAGCCAGAACCTGGGAGGCCGCGGGTGCGTGAGCGCTCTTTTCCTTGTAGACGTGTCCCACGCCCTGATGGCACTGCAGGCAGTTGAAGCCGTCCTGCTTGAGCACGCCCGAGTGCAGCTCGACCGTCATGGGATTGTTCTTGCCGCTCATCTTTTCCAGGTCGTGGCAGCCGCGGCAGGTCATGAACTTGTTGCTGACCAGCCAGGCCTCGACGCCCGCTGAGAGCCGCTCGCGGTTGGCCTCCCACTTCTGTTCGGTGCTGATGGTGCCGAGCGCCGTGTGGTAGGCGTCGCGTGCGCCCGCTTGAGCCTTGTACGCGAGCATCGCGACGTACTGGAAGGGGTTGGGCTGGGTGGTTTCGTAGGGGATGTGGCAGTCGGCACAGCCCGCCGTGACCCCCGACGCCGTCTTGAAGTGGGCGCCGCGTTCATACGCCTCCTTGGCCCAGGTCATGTTGTGGCAGGCGGTGCCGCAGAACTGGTTGGAGCCGCTCCAGTGCACCATCTCGGTGGTCACTCCGACGGCCGCGACTCCCGCGCCCAGACCGAGGAGCAGCATCCAGAACAGGATCCAGCGGTAGTGTTTCTTGGTGACGGTTTTCGTTTCTTCTTGACTGGGCATCGCGGGCTCCTTCGGTGACTTGGTTCAGGGGCGGACGCCAGGCAAGCGAGTTGGTGCTTGGACTGGTGGCGCCGTGGGGTGAACCCTATCATTAAGTCGGGCGGCAGAGGCAGCCATTACGCCTGTCTTTCCGTTTCCGCGTGGTGCGCGAGCAGAAAAAAACAAACGCCCGGCAGAGCGGGCGTTTGTTCTGTGCGGGGAAAGCTGGAATTACTTCTTGTCGACGTAGACGTGGCCGACGCCCTGGTGGCATTCGAGGCAGTTGACCTTGTCGGCCTTGGCCAGACCCGAGTGGATCTCGGCGATCATCGGATTGTTCGGGTTGGCCATCTTCTCGAGATCGTGGCAGCCGCGGCAGGTCATGAAGTTGGTGCTTTCCATCCAGTCGGTAACGCGCTTGGACAGGTGCTCGCGCTCGGCTTCCCACTTTTGCTCAGTCGACAGCGTGCCGCGGATTTCACCCCAGGCGCTGACCGAACCCGAGGTCGCCTTGTGATAGAGCAGGCCGACGTATTGGAAGGGGCTGATGTGCTTGGTCGATTCGTACTTCAGGTGGCAGTCGGTGCAGCCGGCCGTCACTCCGCTGGCGTTGGTCGCGTGCGGGCTGCGCTGATAGGCAGCAGCGACCCAGTCCATCGAGTGGCAGCCGGTCGAGCAGAACTGCGTCGAGCCGCTCCAGTGCACGGCCGAGGTGGTCACGCCCACCAGAACGATGCCCACGCCGAGGCCGATCAGCAGCGCTAAGGCGGCAATCCAGCGCAAGCGCTTCTTGGTCATGACTTCGGTGCCCTCGGACGGGCTGTTTTGTTCGGACATAGTTCCTCTCCTGACGGCGAGCCTGCGCGGGCCCGCTCGATCAATCAAATGGGTCTCGTGGTTTGGGATGTGATCGAAACCCCGGGGTCGAGCAACCCCTGCCCCGAGACAGTCAAGTGGGCGCAAGTTTGCGGGTCGCGCTCGTTCTGGGCGTTGATGTCCGTCAATCGCTCGAGGTAGAAAGCACGGATCGCGCCGAAATTTCTTCGTTGCCGCCTTCGGGCGAATGCGAGTCGCAGTCGAGAGTCGCCCTCGTACGAGTTTCTGGTGGACTGTGCTGGAGCATTCCCGACGCATGCACTTGTCAAGGAGACTCAGCGCGGCCGAAGTGCTGGGGGCTCTTCATGTCGGAATCGGATACCGGGTTCAGGGCTCCGCCAGCGAACTGCGCAATACCTGTACGGCCAAATCGACGAACTCCCGCAACTTCGGGGGCACGAAGCGCTGGCGGGGATAAACGACGGAGATCGGGTCGCTCCTCGCATGCCAGTCGGGCAGGACCTGCACCAGTTCACCCTTCGCGCATTCCTCCCGACACAGATAAAGCGGAAGCAAGGCAACCCCCTCGCCGGCCACAGCCAGGGAGCGGACCACCCGCACGTCGTTGAGCATCACCTGTTGCGACATCGGCACGACGACGCTGCCGTCCTGGCCCAGCAGCGTCCAGGCCTCCTTGCCCAGTGGCGCGAACTGCAGGCAGCAATGGTGACGCAGCGCCTGCGGAGTCTCGAGCGGTGGGCCGGATCGCAAGTAAGCCGGACTCGCGAACGGCACCCAGCGGGCGACCCCGGCACTTCTGGCAACAAGGGTCGAGTCCTTCAGATTCCCGGCCCGGATCGCCGCATCGAAGCCCTCCGCGACCAGGTCGACATAACGATCCATCAGTACCATGTCGATCCGCACCTTGGGGTGCCGGCGCCGCATTCCGGCGACGATTTCGGCCAAGATCCGATCCCCGATGTCCGCCGGTGCCGTCACCCGCAGCAGACCGCTCGGGGCTCCGGCCGACTCGCTGACTGCCGCCTCGGCGTCGACCATGTGGGCAAGCCCGGCGGCAGCGTGTTCGTAATACAGACTGCCGGCCTCGGTCAGGTGCAGGCGGCGCGTCGTCCGCTGCAGGAGGGTCACCCCCAGCCGCCGCTCCAGGCGGGCGACTCGGCTGCTGACGGTCGAGGTCGGCAATCCCAGCCAACGCGCGGCGCCGCTGAAGCTCCCGACTTGCACCACCTTGACGAACACCGCCGCTTCGTTGAGGTCCATTGTTCAATCAGTTGAAAAGTGTTTTTGCATTTAACCATCTACCGGGAGAATTGTCCGCCGCCTACAGTATGGGCATCGGCCAAACCAAGGAGGACGGACATGAAGAAACTGGCGTTCATCAAGCGCAGCAACGGCAGCCATTGGGTCGGAGACGGCTTTCCGGTCCGGAGCATCTTTTCCTATGGCGACATCGCCGAAGAAATGTCGCCTTTCCTGCTGATGGATTACGCCGGCCCGGCCGACTTTCCGCCGACCTCGCGCAAGCTCGGCGTCGGGCAGCACCCGCACCGCGGCTTCGAAACCGTGACCATCGTCTACGAGGGCGGCGTTTCCCACCGCGACTCCTCGGGCGGCGGCGGCACCATCGGCCCGGGCGACGTGCAATGGATGACGGCCGCCTCCGGCCTGATCCACGAGGAGTTCCACAGTCCGGATTTCGCCGCGAAAGGCGGAGTCTTCGAAATGGTTCAGCTGTGGGTCAACCTGCCGGCCAAGGACAAGATGGCCGCGCCCGGCTACCAGGGCATAACCGCCGACCGGATTCCGGCGCTCGACCTCCCCGGCGGCGCCGGTACCGTGCGCGTCATCGCCGGTGCTTTCGGTGACGTTGCCGGCCCGGCCCGGACGTTTTCGCCGATGAACGTCTGGGACCTGCGCCTGCAGGCCGGCCATCGCGTGGTTTTTGAGCTGCCGGCCGGTCAGACGACGGCGCTGTTCGTGTTGCGGGGCGCCATCCGGTTCGACGAGGGCCATACGGCGCGCGCCGCCGAACTGGCCGTGCTCGAGCGCGAAGGCAGCCGCCTGGAGTTCGACGTTGCCGAAGACGCGACGGTGTTGTTGCTCAACGGCCAGCCGCTGAACGAGCCCATCGTTGGTCACGGACCGTTCGTGATGAACACGCGAGAGGAGATCGTGCAGGCGATCCAGGACTTCAACAGCGGGCGTTTCGGACGCATCACTCGCTGATTCGCAGGCCCGGCCATCACACCGACCGGGACCGATCGAGGGCGCACCGACTCGCTTCGCCCCTGCCAAGCCCGGCGTCGATGCGGACGACGCCGGGATGCTTTCATCGACCGTCAGAGCGACAAGCGGCTGTGCACGATCCGCGTTTGGGTTCGAGCCGACGCCTTGCTAGCTCAGCGGCAGGCGCGTGAACCGCGGCCGGGAAACGGGCAGAAAAAAGCCCAACCGCTAAGGGTTGGGCTTTGAATAGTGGTGGAGGCGGCGGGAATCGAACCCGCGTCCGCAAGAAGTCCACAACCGGTTCTACATGCTTAGCCGAATGATTTGAGTCTCACCCCTTACCCTGCCGATCGGCGGGCCGGTAAGGGGCCAGTCACTGGTTCTCGATGCCGGCGTCGTGACTCCGACGGCCTCCAGCCTCTGTAAATGGCGCTGCTGTCACCTTGCGGCGACCTAGCCCAGGGGCCAGCTAGTGCAGCGTCTCACCGACTAAGCGGCGAGAGCGAAACGCTCGTCGTTGGCGTTTGTAGTGTTCCAGATGGATTAACGAGGTGTTCTGGTCCTCGGCATGCCCCGTGCTGCTTCGCAACCCACGTCGAAACCAGGTCGCCCCCAGCGTCCTCTATGTTACGCCGATGTTTGCGGTTTCAAGGGCGGGCCGAGGGATATTTCGTGCGCGCCGCCGGAATCCGGCCAAGGGTTTGCGATCGGCCCGCAGGTCTGGGCGAGTGGGCGCGCTTACTTGAGCTCGAAATCGACGCGCGGCGTCGGGCTGCCGTCCTTGATGCCGTCCGCGTTGAGCTTGGGTTCGACGATGAAAAGGCGGTCGCGTGGAACCTGGCCCTTGGCCTCCAGATAGGCCCGCGCGGCAAAGGCGCGTTGGCTGGCCAGCGTGCGCAGATCCTCGGGGGTGACCTTGATGTTGGCGAGAATCAGCCTTTCCTGCTCGGCGGTCGGGATCGACTTGGCCAGCCCGATAAAGTTGCGCGGCTTGTCGGGTATGGATTCCTCGCCGTAGACCTCGGCGATCAGCGCCGGCCGTTCGGCCGCGCTGAGGGTGATGGCGGCGGGGTCGACGCTGTTGCCCGCCCGCACCAGCTCCTTCACGCGCAGCGCACGCAGCTTGGCTTCGAGCTTGGAGGCCTTGATGCCGGCGATGTCGAGCGCGGGGTCGACGCGGCCGATGATGTCGAGCTTGAGACCCGGTCGGTCGAGCAGGGCGCGCGCCAGGGTGTCGAGTTTGTTTTGCTGGGTTTCGCCCACCAGGCTCGAGCCGGCGGCGAAGCTGATGAAACCCAGTTCCTCGCCGCCGCCGCCGAAACTGGAAGCCAGCAGGCTGAAGGGCGAGGTCACCGCCTTGACCAGCAGGTTGACCACGGCGCGGAAGATGAGGCCGCCGACCGAGAACTGGGGGTCGCTCAGCGAGCCGGAGATGGGCAGGTTGATGTCGATATTGCCTTCCCGGTCCTTGAGCAACGAGACCGCCAGCAGGACCGGCAGCTTGGTTGCATCGGGGCTGTCGACACGCTCACCGAAGGTGAGCTGGTCGAGTTCGATCTTGTTGTCGGCGCTGAGTTCGCCCTGGGCGATCTTGTAGTTCACCTGCAGCGACAGCTTGCCCTTGGTGATCGGGTAACCCGCGTATTTCGCCGAATACGGGGTGAAGCTGGGCAGATCGATGCCCTCGGCCGCGCCGCGCAAGTCGAGCGTGAGTTCCTTGGCGAGCGGATTGAGCGTGCCGGCCACGGTGACCGGAGCCTGGTCGTCGATCTTGCCGTTCAGGTCCACATCCGCCGGCACCGCCGCGTCGTCGGACGAAAGGGCGGAGATCGTTCCGCTCAGACCGGTGACATTGGCCGTGTAGTTGGGCTGGATGAAGTTGTCGGTGAAGTTGATGTTGCCGCGGGTGAGCTTGATTCCGCCCACCTGGATCTGCGGGCGCGGCGACTCAGGCCCAGGGGCTGCGGTGGGAGCAGCTTCGGGCGGCACTGCCTGTGCGGGGCGCTTGAGCACGTCGGCGAGGTTGAGCTTACCGGCCGCCGACAGGATGGCCCGCGCGTAGAAGTCCGACAGCGCCACCTCGCCGATCGCCAGCTTGAGCGGCGCGCCCGACTGCAGGCGGATCTTGTCCAGGGAAAGTGCCTGCCAGCGCAGCAGTTCGCTTTCGCCGCTGGGTTCGAGCACAAGCAGGTTCGAAAGGCGGGCGTTGCCCTGGTAGGCAAACCGCGGCGGCGTGCCGGCGGGCAGGGCGAACTCGATCTGCCCGCGGGCCGAGGCTTCGGCCGAGGCCACCACGGCGTTGAGGTACTGGCCGAGATACGGCCGCAGGCTGGCGAGGTTGAGATTGCGAGCGTTGATCGCAAGCCGGCTCGCCATCGGGTCGAGGCTGATCCAGCCGTTGGCGGCCAACGACCCCTTGCCGAGCACCGCGCGCAGCGCCAGATCGGAGCGCTCCGGGGTGCCGGGGGCGAGGTTCTTGGCTTGCACCTGCAGGCCGGCGACGCGGACCTGCGCCGCCGGCTGGGTCGACCGATCCTCGAAGCGCAGATCGCCGCGGCTGAGCTCGACTTCCCCGATCCGGATCTTCCAGGGCGCCTCGGCCGCGGCCGGCGCCGAGTTCGACCGCAGCAACTGCATCCAGCCGAGGCTGCCATCGGCAAGCCGGGTGACGGTGGCGCGCGGAGTCTCGATCGCGACCTTGCCAAAGTCGATGCTGCGCTGGGTGAGGTCGATCCGGCCGCCGTCGATCTTCAGGGTCGCGATGTCGAGTTGGGCGCCGCTGGTGGCTGGTCCCCGCACGCGGATGCCCTGGCCCGCGAGCTGAAGGTCCTGGATCGCGAGCGAGAGCGAGTCGCCGTTCTGGGCAAACTCGAGGGCGCCGCGGGCCTGGCTGCGGCCCTCGAGATTGGCGTCCAGGATGTGGGCGAGGTAACGCGCGGCGGTGCGCAGCTGGGCGTCCTGGGCGTCGAAGCGAACCTGTCCGGCCAACGGTGCCAGGCCGACCGTGCCGTCGAGGTTCAGGCGTTCCTGCTGCGGCGTACTCAGGCTGGCGCTGAACTTGGCGGGGGCGGCCGAATCGCTGGTCAGACCGGTGAGTTCGACCTGGATCGCCTCTGCCTGTTGCTCGAAACGGCCTGCGGTTTCGTCGACGAAATGGACGCGGCCATCGGCGACGGCGAGCCGGGCGAGGCTCCAGGACCAGGGTGCGGCGGCCGCCGAGGGCGGGGCGCCTGTTTTGTCGGACGTGGTCGAGCTGGGTTGCTCGAGCAGCGGGCGGGCGGCGAAGTCGGCCCAGTTGGTGCCGCGCGAGTTGCGGACCAGTTCGATCGAGGGCGATTCGAGTTCGATCGCGGCGAGCTTGGCCTGGCGGGCCAGAAGGCCCAGTTCGTCGAGCTTGACCGTCAGGCGCTTGAAGCCGGCGAGCGGCTGCGCGCCTCGGCCTGCCGGCGCGCTCAGGGCGAAGTCGTCGACCTGGGCGGTGCCGGCGAGGATCAGGCGCTCCGCCTGCGCAGGTTGATTGCCCTGGGCGGGCGTGGCGCGCCGAAAGGTCAGGCTCAGGTCGGCGCCGAGCTTGCCGCGGCCGAGCTCGAAATTGAGCGCCACCGGCGAGAAGGACAGCAGGTGGGGCAGGTCGAACTGGTCGAACTTGATCTTCAGCACCGTGTCGAGCGATTGCTCAAAGGGCAGGGTTTCGCCGGCGAGGACGAAAGCTTGGCCGTTGACCTGCGCCGTCAGCCGCGGCTGAACCTGGATCTGGCGGTCCGAGGGAAAGTTGGAAATAAAGGGGATGCCGAGCGAAATCTCGCTGACTTCCTCGACCGCTTGCCGCACCTGGTCGTCCAGGCGGATCGCGCTGTCGAGCACCTCGATGTTGTAGACCGCGAAACGGGTAGGCTCGGGCGAGGCGGGCTTGGCCAGCACGCGTTCGACGATGTCGCTGAAGTTGAAGCGTTGCGGGCCGGTGCGCACCAGGTTGGCCTGCAGCCCGGATACCTTGACGCGGTCGAGCACCGGCGCCCGATGCGGCAGCGAGGTCCACGAGGCATTGACCGTGAGCGAGCGCACGGTGGCGAGCGGACGGGTCTCGCCCGGCCCGGGGGCGAGTTCGAGCCCGTCGAGTTCGAGCTTCAGGGTGAAGGGATTGACCCGCACCGCGGCCACGCTGACCGTCCGCCCGAGCTCCTGCGAGACCGGACCGGCGAGCGCCCAACGCACGGCGGCAGGAATGCCGAACCAGGCGGCAACGGCAAAAACAAGGATCAGGGTCGCAGCCGAGATGGCGGCGATTCTGAGACGGCGAATGGCAACCGGTGTCAGCGGCATGAAAAACCTCCGGACCGCTGATTATGCGGGGTCTGTCAGCGGCGACGGATGACCAGGCGCAGCAGATCGGTCGGGCTGGCGACGATCTCGTCCGCCCCCCAGCTTTCGATCGGACCGGCGTCGCCGAGGTAGCCATAACTGACTGCCACGGTGAGCAAGTCGGCGGCGCGGCCGGCCTGGATGTCGCGCACGTCGTCGCCGACGTAGATCGCCTCGGCCGCCTCCACGCCGCAGCAGGCCAGGGCGTACTGGATCGGCAGGGGGTGAGGCTTGGCGTGCGCGGTGGTGTCGCCGCTCACCACCACGGCAGCGCGCTGCTCGAGGCCGAGCAGGCGCACCAGCGGATCGGTGTAGCGGGTCGCCTTGTTGGTGACGATGCCCCAGCGCAGTCCGGCGTCTTCCAGGCGTTCGAGGGCTTCGTCCATGCCGGGGAAAAGCCGGGTGTGGACGCACAGAGCTTCTTCGTAGAAGCGCAGAAACTCGTCCCGCAGAGCGGGGAAGGCCTCGTCCGCGGGAGTGGCGCCCAGGGCGCGGCCGACCAGCCCGCGTGCGCCGTGAGAGGCGAGCGGGCGCAGCGCCTCATAAGGCAGGGCCTCCAGGCCGCGTTCGGTGCGCTGGCGGTTGGCGGCGGCGGCGAGGTCGGGGGCCGTGTCGGCGAGGGTGCCATCGAGGTCGAACAGCACCAGCTTGACGGCGGAACTCAGTAAGGCTTGCGGCATGCCATCAGATAGTTGACGTCGGTATCGCGCGTGAGCGAGAAAACCTGGGTGAGCGGGTTGTAGCCCAGGCCGCACATCTCGCCGACCTCGAGCCCGGCCTCGCGGGCCCAGCGCGCGAGTTCGGCGGGGCGGATGAACTTGGCGTATTCGTGCGTGCCCTTGGGCAGCATCTTCAGCACGTATTCGACCCCGACCACCGCGAACATGAAGGACTTGGGGTTGCGGTTGATGGTCGAGAAAAACACCCGGCCGCCGGGTTTGACGAGGCTGGCGACGGCCCGCACCACCGAGGCGGGATCGGGCACGTGTTCGAGCATTTCCATGCAGGTCACGACATCGTATTGGCCAGCGTGTTCGGTCGCCCAGGCCTCGGCGGTCGATTCCCGATAGGTCACCTCGACCCCGGATTCGAGCGAATGCAGCTCGGCCACCTTGAGCAGCTTGACGGTCAGGTCGATGCCGGTGACCGTCGCTCCGCGCGTTGCCATCGCCTCGGCCAGAACGCCGCCGCCGCAGCCGACATCGAGCACAGTTTTGCCGGCGAGCTTGGCTTCATGGTCGATCCAGTCGAGCCGCAGCGGGTTGATCTTGTGCAGCGGCGCCATCGCGCCATTGGGGTCCCACCAGCGGCTGGCGACATCGGCAAATCGTTTCAGTTCGGCCGGATCGGCATTGACAGCAGGGCTGCTCATGTTGGTTCGATGACGAAAGGGGCAAGCCCCAATGGTAGCGCGCAAAAAAAAAGCCCCGCTTGCGCGGGGCTTCGGGTCAGGCCGTTGTCGCGGTTACTTCTTAACCGGACGGGTGCCGACCACTTCGATTTCCGTGCGGCGGTTAGGCTGCAGGCACTCGATCAGCTGCTTCTGGTTCTTGATCTCGCCCTTGGCGGACGGGTTCGGGCATTCCTTGACAGGATTGGCCTTGCCCTTGCCTTCCGTGTAGACACGGTTGGGTTCGATGCCCTTGCTCACCAGGTAGTTCTTGACGGTCTGAGCGCGCTCTTGCGAGAGCTTCAGGTTGTACTTGTCGCTACCGATGCGGTCGGTGTAGCCAACCGCGATGATGACTTCAAGGTTCACGCCGGCGAGCTTCGAGACCAGATCGTCCAGAACCTGCTTGCCTTCGGGCTTGAGGTCGTACTTGTTGAAGGCGAACAGCGTGTCAGCCGCGAAGGTCACCTTCTCGCTCGTGGGAGCGGGGGGCGGCGGGGGCGGGGGCGGGGGCGCAACCACCGGAGCGGGCGGCGGCGGGGGCGGGGGCTCGCAAACGGACTTCGGCAGGATGGCCTTGTCGCATTGGCAGCCAGGGCCGTTGATGCCGCCGGCTTCGGCCAGGGCAGGCGTCCAGAAGCCGGTGCGCCAGCACAGGCCGAACGGGTCGGTCACGATCTTGCCGTCGGGCGACTGCACGTACGGAACAACTTGGGCCGCGGTGCTTTGCGCAAACGCGGCGCCGGAGACTGCCAACATCGCCGTGGCGATAAGGCAACCGATCTTCGCGGATTTTTTCATGTTTCTCCTCACTCGAGATCGCAGACTATCTGCAACGTGTACGGGGGCCGTGCGTCGCAGCCGTATAGCACCCCATCGGGAATCAGCGGCTGTAAAAACCTAAACGCACTTCGAGCTCAGTTCGCTGACTCTTCCAAGAACTGCTGCGCCTTATTCTGCCACGCACGCGCAAGTCGATTGATGTCGCTTTCGGCAGCTTCGGCAGGGCTTTCCGCGAGCTGTCGCATTTGCACAACATGCGCGCCGCCGATCCATACATGGTTTACCGACTCACGCCCGGCGCTGTAAACAAGTTGGGCGATGGGGTCGAATAAAGGAATGGTTTCGGTTTGCTCAAGATCAATCGCAATCAAATCAGCTTCTTTGCCGACCTCGATCGAGCCGATCCGCGATTCCAGCCCCAGGGCTCGTGCGCCGGATAAAGTGGCGCATTCGAGAATTTCGGCGGCCGGCAAAGCCGCGGCATCTTTTGCCACCGCTTTGGCGAGCAACGCGCCCAGGCGCGATTCGCTCATCATGTCGAGGCGGTCGTTGCTGGCAGCGCCGTCGGTGCCGATGCCGACATTGACGCCGGCCTGGCGCAAGGCTGCTAGCGGAGCCAAGCCGCTCGCGAGCTTCAGGTTCGACGCCGGGCAATGCGCGACCGAAGCGCCGCGAGCCGCGAGCAGCTGGATCTCGGCGGGCAGCAGGTGGACCGCATGCACTGCGATCAAGCGTTCGTTGACAAGGTTGAGGCGTTCGAGGCGTTCGAGCGGACGCATGCCGAAAGCGGCGACCGACTCGTCGATTTCGTGCTCGGTCTCGTGCAGGTGGATGTGCACCGGCAGGTCGAGCTCTTCCGACAGCATCGCGATGCGCGAGAGGGTGGCGTCGCTCACCGTATAAGGCGCATGCGGCGCCAGGGTGAAGCTCGCCAGCGGGTCGCCGCGCCAGGTGTCGCGCGCGGCCAAGCCCTTGCTCAGGTAGTCGTCGGCGTCGGCGGCGTAGGCCGAGGGGAACTCGATCGCAATCGCGCCGACGGCGCAGCGCATTCCCAGCGCACGCAGGCCGCGTGCGGCAGCGTCGGGGAAAAAATACATGTCCGAGCAGCAGGTGGTGCCGCCGCGCAGCATCTCGAGCGCGGCCAGCCGCGCGCCGTCGTAGACGAACTGCTCCGATACCAGCGCGCGCTCGAGCGGCCAGATCCGCTCGTTGAGCCAGCGCATCAGCGGCAGATCGTCGCCGACACCGCGCAGCAAACTCATCGACGCATGGGTATGGAGGTTGATGAAGCCGGGCATCAGAACCTGGCCCGGCAGGCGCAGGTGCTGGCGTGCTTGGAAGGCCGAGCGGGCCTGCGCCGCTGGCAGGACCGCGACAATGCGGCCGCGCTCGATGGCGACGGCATGGTCCGGCAGGGCGGCGCCGCGGGGGCGGATGGGAAGGACCCATCCGGCTTCGATCAAGGTGTCGACGTGCATGGTCTCGAGGCAAACCCCGCCGCAGCGGAGTGGGGTGAGGGCGGCCATTTTGCCAGCACTGCCGTGGTGCCTGCCGCGAGCCGGCGCCGGGCGAGGAGGGGGCCTGAAGGCTGCCGGCGCGGTGGGAGCAGTACCTCCGCAAGGGTGGCGGCAGAGTAAACCCGGTCTTCCGGAGGCCGCCGGGGTGGCCCGCAAGGGGGCGGCGCGGGGGGCGCTGATAAACTCGCAAGCTTGCCGCTTACCTTTTGCACGCCGAGTCTGACGTGCCCGCGCCTTATGGCGCACCGCTTCCGGAACCTCGATGGATCAATTCGCCAAGGAAACCCTGCCGATCTCGCTCGAAGAGGAGATGCGGCGGTCGTATCTCGATTACGCCATGAGCGTGATCGTCGGACGTGCCCTGCCCGACGTGCGCGACGGATTGAAGCCCGTGCACCGTCGCGTGTTGTTTGCGATGGACGAACTGTCCAACCACTACAACCGGCCGTACAAGAAGTCCGCCCGCATCGTCGGTGACGTGATCGGTAAGTACCACCCGCACGGCGATCAGGCCGCGTACGACACCATCGTGCGCATGGCGCAGGACTTCTCGCTGCGCTACATGTTGGTCGACGGCCAGGGCAACTTCGGCTCGGTCGACGGCGACAGCGCCGCCGCGATGCGTTACACCGAAGTGCGCCTGGCCAAGGTCGCGCACGAGATGCTCGCCGACATCGACAAGGAAACCGTCGACTACGGCCCCAACTACGACGGCTCCGAGCGTGAACCGCTGGTGCTGCCGGCGCGCCTGCCCAACCTGCTGATCAACGGTTCGTCCGGCATCGCGGTGGGCATGGCGACCAACATCCCGCCGCACAACCTCAACGAGACGGTCGAGGCCTGCCTGCTCGCACTCCACAACCCCGAGGTCACGGTCGACGAGCTGATCGAAGTGCTGCCGGCCCCCGACTTCCCCACCGGCGCGATCATCTACGGCCTCGACGGCGTGCGCGAGGGCTACCGCACGGGCCGCGGGCGCGTGGTGATGCGCGCCAAGACCCACTTCGAAGAGATCGACCGCGGCAACCGCACCGCGATCATCGTCGACGAGCTGCCCTACCAGGTGAACAAGCGCACCCTGCTCGAGCGCATCGCCGAACTCGTCAACGACAAGAAGATCGAAGGCATCTCCGACCTGCGCGACGAGTCCGACAAGTCGGGCATGCGCATGGTGATCGAACTCAAGCGCAATGAAGTGCCCGAGGTTGTCCTCAACAACCTCTTCAAGCAGACCGCGCTGCAGGATACCTTCGGCATGAACATGGTGGCGCTGGTCGACGGCCAGCCGCGCCTGCTCAACCTCAAGCAGATGATCGAGTGTTTCCTCGCCCACCGGCGCGAGGTTCTCACCCGCCGCACCGTGTTCGAGCTGCGCGAGGCGCGTGCCCGCGGCCACGTGCTCGAAGGTCTGGCGGTGGCGCTGGCCAACATCGACGAGTTCATCGCGATCATCAAGGCTGCGCCCACGCCGCCGGTGGCCAAGACTGGCCTGATGGGCCGCACCTGGGATTCGTCGCTGGTGCGCGAACTGGTCTCGCGCGCCGGCGCCGACGCCGGCAAATTCCGCCCCGACGGGCTGGAAGCGCAGTTCGGCCTGCAGAGCGATGGCCTCTATCGCCTGTCCGAAACCCAGGCCGAGAACATCCTGCAGATGCGGCTGCAGCGCCTGACCGGGCTCGAGCAAGACAAGATCGTCAACGAATACCGCGAGGTGATGGAAACCATCGCCGACCTGATCGACATCCTGGCCCGGCCCGAGCGGGTGACCGCCATGATCGGCGACGATCTGCTCGCCCTGAAGAAGGATTTCGGCGACGAGCGCCGCTCGACCATCGAGCGCAGCGCCTACGAACTGGCGACCGAAGACCTGATCACCCCGCAGGACATGGTGGTCACGCTTTCGCACACCGGCTACATCAAGAGCCAGCCGCTGGCCGACTACCGTGCGCAGAAGCGCGGCGGGCGTGGCAAGCAGGCGCAGCAGATGAAGGAAGACGACTGGATCGATCACCTCTTCATCGCCAACACCCACGACACCATCCTGTGTTTCTCGAACCGAGGCCGCCTCTACTGGATCAAGGTGTGGGAAGTGCCCGAGGGTTCACGCAACTCGCGCGGCAAGCCGATCGTCAACGTCTTCCCGCTGGCTGAGGACGAGAAGATCAACGTCGTCCTGCCGATCAAGCAATACGATCCCGACCGCTACGTCTTCATGGCCACCGCCAAGGCGGTGGTCAAGAAGACCGTGCTGACCGATTTCAGCAACCCGCGCAAGGCCGGCATCATCGCGGTCGACCTCGACGAGGGCGACTACCTGATCGGCGCCGCCATCACCGACGGCCAGCACGACGTGATGCTGTTCTCCGACGCCGGCAAGGCGGTGCGCTTCGACGAAAACGACGTCCGCCCGATGGGCCGCCAGGCCCGCGGCGTCAAGGGCATGAACCTGGAAGAAGGCCAGCAGGTGATCGCTATGCTGGTGGCCGAGGACGAGCAGCAGAGCGTGCTGACGGCCACCGAAAACGGCTACGGCAAGCGCACCTCGATCACCGAATACACTCGCCACGGCCGCGGCACCAAGGGCATGATCGCGATCGCCACCAGCGAGCGTAACGGCAAGGTGGTGGCGGCGACCCTGGTCCACGGCGACGACGAGATCATGCTCATCACCACCGGGGGCGTGCTGATCCGCACCCGCGTCTCCGAAATCCGCGAGATGGGCCGCGCCACCCAGGGCGTGACCCTGATCTCGCTCGACGAGGGCACCAAGCTCTCCGGCCTGCAGCGGGTGGTCGAGCGAGAAGTCGAAGGCGACGACGGCGAGGGCGACGAGAACGCGCCCGCGGCCGGCGGCGATCCCGCTCCCGAGAGCAACTAACTCAAGCGACATGGCACGCGTCCACAATTTCTCGGCCGGCCCGGCGACTCTGCCGGAAGAAGTCCTGCGCGAAGCGCAGGCCGACATGCTCGACTGGCACGGCCGCGGCTGGTCGATCATGGAGACCAGCCACCGCGGCAAGGATTTCGTCGCGCTGCAGGAAGAAACCGAGGCGCTGCTGCGGCGCCTGCTCGGCATTTCCGACGACTACGAGGTGCTGCTGCTGCAAGGCGGCGCCCACCTCGAGTTCGCGATGGTGCCGATCAACCTGCTCGGCGCCGGCACCCAGGCCGACTACATCGTCAACGGGGTCTGGTCGGAGAAAGCTGCGGAAGAGGCGCGCCGCTTCTGCCAGGTGCGGATCGCCGGCAGCCTCGACGAGGGCGCTGCGCCCGGGGTGCCGCGCCAGGCTGAACTCGATCTCGACCCGGCTTCGTCCTACGTGCACTACTGCTCGAACGAAACCGTCAACGGCATCGAGTTCCCCTACGTGCCCGAGACCGGCCGCGTGCCGCTGGTGGCCGACATGTCCTCTCACTTCCTGTCGCGTCCGGTCGATGTCTCGCGTTTCGGCCTGATCTACGCCGGCGCGCAGAAGAACTTCGGCCCCGCCGGCCTGGTGGTGGTGATCGTGCGCAAGGACCTGCTCGGCATGGCTTCCAAGCACTGGCCGACCATGCTCGATTATTCGGTCCACGCCAAGGCGGGTTCGGCCTACAACACGCCGCCCACGTATTCGATCTACATCGCCAACCTGGTGCTCAAGTGGCTCGAGCGCCAGGGCGGGGTCGAAGGCATCGAGCAGCGCAATATCGAGAAGGCCCGCCTGCTCTACGAAGCAATCGACGGCTCGGGCGGCTTCTATACCAACGTGGTCGAACGCGACTGCCGTTCGCGCATGAACGTGCCTTTCTGGCTGGCCGACGCCAAGCTCGACGCCGAGTTCCTGGCCGGCGCCGACAGCCGCGGCCTGGTGCAGTTGAAAGGTCATCGCCTGGTGGGTGGCATGCGAGCTTCGATCTACAACGCGATGCCGGTCGACGGCGTGCGCGCCCTGGTTGCCTACATGCAGGATTTCGCCCGTACGCATGGATGACACTTCGCCTGATGCGCGGCTTGCGCCGCTGCGGGAAGCGATCGATTCGATCGACACCCAACTCGTGACCCTGCTCAACCAGCGCGCCGAAATCGCGCGCCGGGTGGGCGAAGTCAAAGGCACCGTCGGTGCGCCGGTCTTCCGCCCCGAGCGCGAGGCCGAAGTGATCCGCAAGGTCGTTGCCAAAAGCGCGGGCCCGCTGCCCGACGCCAGCGTCGGTGCGGTGTTCCGCGAGATCATGAGCGCCTGCCGCGCGCTCGAGCGGCCGCTGGCGATCGCCTATCTGGGGCCGGCCGGCACGTTTTCCGAGGCGGCGATGGTGCGCCAGTTCGGCACCAGCGTGAACGGCGTTCCTTGCGCCACGCTCGACGAGGTGTTCCGGGCAGCCGAAGCCGGCACCGTCGACTTCGCGATCGTGCCGATGGAAAACAGCACCGAAGGTGCGGTCAGCCGCACCCTCGACCTGCTGCTTGCGACCCCGCTCAAGATCATCGGCGAGGTCTCGATCCCGGTGCACCACAACCTGCTCACCGCCAGCGGCACGCTAGCCGGCATCACCCGGGTGGCGGCGCATTCGCAGGCGCTGGCGCAATGCGCCGGATGGCTGAACGAAAACGTTCCCCAGCTTGACCGTCAGGGCGTGGCGAGCAATGCCGAGGCCGCGCGCCTGGCCGCCTCCGACCGCACCCTGGCGGCGATCGCGGGCGAGGCCGCAGCGAGCCGCTACGGCCTGCAGATTGCCGCCGCGCATATCCAGGACGATGCCTCGAACCGCACCCGCTTCGTGGTGCTGGGGTTCCAGGACACGGCGCCTTCGAAGGCGCCGGGCAAGGACAAGACCTCGCTCATCCTGTCGGTGCCGAACAAGGCGGGCGCGGTGTTCCATGTGCTGAGTCCGCTCGCCACCCACGGCGTGTCGATGAGCCGGCTCGAGTCGCGCCCGGCGCGCACCGGAACCTGGGCGTATTACTTCTATGTCGACGTCGAAGGCCATGGCCTCGACGAAAAAGTCGCTCGCGCGCTCGACGAACTGAAAGCCGCGTGTGCGTTCTACAAGAACCTCGGCTCCTATCCGGCCGAGGGCTGATCAGGCGCGGTCCCGCCGCCGAGCGCGGCGGGGGCGCCGTTGAAGGAAGTCATGACGACCGAGCAAGTGACCCAGCAGGCCCCTGAACACGTGCGCGCGATCGCGCCCTACCAGGCGGGCAAGCCGATCGAGGAGCTGGCGCGCGAGCTCGGCCTCGACCCCGCCGGCATCGTCAAGCTGGCCTCGAACGAAAACCCGCTCGGCATGCCGGCCTCGGCCAAGCGCGCGATCGCCGCCGCGCTCGAGGACCTGGCGCGGTATCCCGACGACAACGGCTTTGCCCTGAAGGCGGCGATCTCGGCGCGATGCAGCGTACCGGCTGAGTGGATCCTGCTGGGCAACGGCAGCAGCGACATCCTCAACCTGGCGGCCGCAGCGGTGCTGATGCCGGGCCGCAGCGCGGTGTTTTCTCAATACGCGTTCGCGGTCTACGGGCTTGCGACCCAGGCGCGCGGCGCCACCTCGATCGTGGTCCCGGCCAGGGACTACGGCCACGACCTCGCGGCGATGGCGGCCGCGATCCGCCCCGACACGGCGCTGGTCTTCATCACCAACCCGAACAACCCGACCGGCACGTATTTGTCCGGAGCAGCGATCGAAGCCTTCCTCGAGCAAGTGCCGCCGCACGTGGTGGTGGTGCTCGACGAGGCCTACAACGAATACCTGCCGCCCGACCTCAAGACCGACGCCCTGGCCTGGGTCCGGCGTTATCCGAACCTGCTGGTCTCCCGCACGTTCTCGAAGGCCTTCGCCCTGGCCGGGCTGCGCGTCGGCTACGGGATCGCGCAGCCGGCGCTGGTCGACCTGCTGCAGCGGGTGCGCCAGCCGTTCAACGTCAACAGCGTGGCCCAGGCCGCAGCGGTGGCGGCGCTGGCCGACGAGGACTTCATCGCCCAGGGTTACGAACTCAACCGCGCTGGCCTGGCGCAGCTGAGCGCCGCCTTCGATCGCCTCGGCCTCGACTACGTGCCGAGCTACGGCAACTTCATCCTCGTGAAGCTGGGGCCGGCGGCCCGCATCAACCAGGAACTGCTCAAGCGCGGCGTGATCGTGCGTCCGGTCGCCAATTACGGCCTGCCGGAGTGGCTGCGGATCTCGGTCGGTCTGCACAGTGAAAACGAACGTTTCATCGCCGCGCTGGAAGAATCGCTGGCTGTGGTGCGGAACTGATGCGGCTGGCGCTGATAGGCACCGGGCTGATCGGCGGCTCGCTGGCGGCGGCCTGGCGCGACGCCGGCCTGATCGACCACGTGGTCGCCTGCGACCGTTCGTTCGACGCGTGCGAACGAGCGCAGGCCATGGGGGTGGCCGATGCCTGCGCCACCTCGCCGGCGGCGGCGGTGGCCGACGCCGACTGGGTACTCGTGGCCGTTCCGGTGGGCGCGATGGCGGAGGTGTTCGTCCAGATCGCTCCGGCACTGCGCGCCAACGCCATCGTCACCGATGTCGGTTCGACCAAGGCGAGCGTGATGGCGGCGGCGCGCCAGCACCTCGGCCCCGCGTTCCCACGCTACGTGCCGGCGCACCCGATCGCCGGCGGCGAACTGCCCGGGGTCGAACACTCGAGCCCGACCCTGTTTGCCGGCAAGCTGGCGATCACCACGCCCGGGATCGAGACCGATCCCACCGCTCTCGACACGATGGAAGCGGCATGGCGGGCGATCGGCAGCCGGGTCCTGCGCATGAGTGCGGCCGACCACGACCAGGTGTTCGCGGCCGTGAGCCATCTGCCGCACCTGCTCGCCTTTGCCCTGGTGGCGCGGATCGCTTCCGAGCCCGATGCCGAAGCCAAGCTGGGCTTTGCCGGCGCGGGTTTCCGCGATTTCACCCGCATTGCCGCCTCGAGCCCGGTGATGTGGCGCGACATCTGTCTCGCCAACCGGACCGCCTTGTCGACCGAGCTGGCGGCCTACCGCGGCCTGCTCGACGAATTGCAGCTCGCGCTCGACGCTGGCGACGCCGAGCGCCTCGAAGCCAGTTTCGAGCTCGCCAGCCGGACCCGGCGCCGTTTCGGCGCCGGCTGGGACTCGGAATGAAACACGACATGACGACCGATACCCTTACGCTCGACCCCATCACCCACGCTCGCGGCGAGGTGAGGCTGCCGGGCTCGAAAAGCATCTCGAACCGGGTCCTGCTGCTGGCGGCGCTGGCGCAGGGCAGGACGCGGCTGACCGGACTGCTCGACGCCGACGACACCCGAGTGATGATCTCGGCTCTGCGGACACTGGGGATAGCGATCGAACTCGACGGCGATGGCGCCACTCTCGTCGGCTGCGGCGGCGTCTTCCCGCGGCGTTCGGCCGAACTGTTCCTGGGCAACGCCGGCACGGCGTTCCGGCCTCTGACGGCGGCGCTGGCGTTTGCCGGCGGCGACTATTCGCTCGACGGCGTGGCGCGCATGCGCGAGCGGCCGATCGGCGATTTGGTCGAGGCTTTGAACGAGCTCGGGGCGAAGATCGAATACCGCGGGGCGCCCGGTTACCCGCCGCTGATGATCCACGCAGCTACGCAGCTCGCGCGCGACGTGGTCGAGATCCGCGGCAATGTCTCGAGCCAGTTCCTGTCCGGGCTCTTGATGGCGGCGCCGCTGGTGGCGCCGGAGTCGGGGCTTTGCATCCGCGTGGCGGGGGATCTGGTTTCCCAGCCCTATGTCAGCCTGACGGTGGCGCTGATGCGCCGCTTCGGCGTATCGGTAGCCCAGTCCGGCAACGAGTTCCGGGTGCCGCGAGCGGCTTATTTGGCGCCCGAGATGCTGGCAGTCGAAGGCGACGCTTCTGGGGCCTCGTATTTCCTGGCGCTGGGAGCGATTGCCGGCGGTCCGGTGCGGGTGCTGGGCGTAGGCGCCGACAGCGTGCAGGGCGATGTGGCCTTTGCCGATTTCCTGCAACGCATGGGCGCTCGCGTCAGCGTGGGGCCGGACTGGATCGAGGCGGCCGCCCCGGTCTCCGGACGCCTGCAAGGCATAGACGCCGATTACACCGCCATCCCCGACGCGGCCATGACGATAGCCGCTGCCGCTTTGTTTGCCGAAGGCCCCAGCACCTTGCGTGGAATCGCCTCGTGGCGGGTCAAGGAAACCGACCGCATCGCGGCGATGGCGACCGAGTTGCGCAAGCTGGGAGCGACGGTGGACGAAGGCGCGGACTGGCTGCGCGTGACGCCGCCGGCTTCGCTGAAGGCGGCGACGATCGATACCTACGACGACCACCGCATGGCGATGTGTTTTTCGCTCGCGGCCTGTGGTGGGGTGGCGGTTTCGATCCGCGACCCCGGCTGCGTCGCCAAGACCTTCCCCGACTATTTCGAGCGTCTGGCGAGCCTGGTCAAGCCGGCTTCAGGCGCCGCTGGCTGAGACGGGTCCATAGCCGTTCGTGAAAGAAGTAGGCGACGGTATTGACCATCGGCTCGACCAGGGCGAGCGTGCCGGCGATCGCGACGCTGCCGGTGAGCCACCAGCCGAGCATGAAGGCGATCGAGAAATGCAGGGCCGCGAAGCTGACTGTTTTGGCGAGGCTGAGTTTGAGCGGGATACGCATGGCGGCTCCAAATCCAATTGACGCCATGCTCGCCGCACCTGGCACCGCCGTCCATTTGATTGTTTGAATTCCTGCGATAGACAGCCATGAATGAAGAGATCCCGGTCATAGCTATTGACGGTCCCACCGCCTCGGGCAAGGGCACGATCGCGCAGCGAGTGGCCGATGTCCTGGGTTTCCATTACCTGGACTCTGGAGCCCTGTACCGGCTGGCGGCCTTGGCTGCGCTCGAGGCCGGCGTGTCGCTCGACGACGAGGCCGGGCTGGCCGCGGTAGCGGCAAAGCTGGCGCCGCGTTTCGCCGGCAGTTCGATTTTCCTCGGCGGGCGCGAGGTGAGTTCGGCCATCCGCGCCGAAGCCGTGGGGGTGGCGGCGTCGAAAATCGCGGTTTACCCGGCCGTGCGTCAGGCCTTGTTCGACCTGCAACGCGATTTTTGCCGGCAGCCGGGCCTGGTGGCCGACGGCCGCGACATGGCGAGCGTGGTGTTTCCGACTGCCCGGCTCAAGGTCTTCCTGACCGCCAGCCCCGAGGCAAGAGCCGAACGGCGTCATAAACAGTTGATGGAAAAGGGAATTGCCACTAAAATTGAACGCCTTGCGCAAGATTTGCGCGAGCGTGACGAGCGCGATATGTTGCGCGCCGCCGCTCCGCTGGCCCCTGCGCAAGGCGCGAAACTTCTGGACTCTTCAGCGCTCTCGATCGACGAGGTCGTGGCGCAGGTACTTCAGTGGTATCGCGAGCGGTCAAGAGGAAACTGAGCGAAAACCGGGCGGAAAGCCCAGTTCTAGCTCAGCGTATGGTGCGGTCGGATCGTTCCGGCCGCGTTTTTTTAACACCGCCCGGGCGCAAGGCTTGGGCGTGACACCGAGAAACCCAACCACATGTCAACCGTAGCCAACCAACCCGCTCCCGATTCGTTCGCCGCGCTATTCGCGGAAAGCCTCGCCCGCCAGGAAATGAAGCAGGGCGAAGTGATCACCGCTGAAGTCGTGCGCGTCGACTACAACTTCGTCGTCGTCAATGCCGGTCTTAAGTCCGAGGCCTACATTCCGCTCGAGGAGTTCAAGGACGATCGCGGCGAACTCGCCGTCGAGCCGGGTGACTTCGTTTCCGTCGCCATCGAGTCCCTCGAAAACGGCTACGGCGACACCATCCTGTCGCGCGACAAGGCCAAGCGCCTGGCCGCCTGGATGAACCTCGAAAAGGCCCTGGAATCGGGCGAACTCGTGATCGGCACGATCACGGGCAAGGTCAAGGGCGGCCTGACCGTCATGACCAACGGCATCCGTGCCTTCCTGCCGGGTTCGCTGGTCGACACCCGTCCGGTCAAGGACACCACGCCGTACGAAGGCAAGACCCTGGACTTCAAGGTCATCAAGCTCGACCGCAACCGCAACAACGTGGTCGTCTCCCGCCGTGCGGTGGTCGAGGCGAGCATGGGCGAAGAGCGCGCCAAGCTGCTCGAGACCCTCAAGGAAGGCGCCATCGTCAAGGGCGTCGTCAAAAACATCACCGACTACGGTGCGTTCGTTGACCTGGGCGGCATCGACGGCCTGCTGCACATCACCGACCTGGCCTGGCGTCGCGTGCGCCACCCCAGCGAAGTGGTGCAGGTCGGTCAGGAACTGACCGCCAAGGTCCTTAAGTTCGACCAGGAGAAGAACCGCGTCTCGCTGGGTGTCAAGCAGCTGGGCGAAGATCCGTGGGTCGGCATCGGCCGTCGTTACCCGCAGAGCACCCGCCTGTTCGGCAAGGTCACCAACATCACCGACTACGGCGCGTTCGTCGAGATCGAAGCCGGGATCGAAGGTCTGGTGCACGTCTCCGAAATGGACTGGACCAACAAGAACGTCGACCCGAAGAAGGTTGTCCAGCTGGGCGACGAAGTCGAAGTCATGGTCCTCGAGATCGACGAAGACCGTCGCCGCATCTCGCTCGGCATGAAGCAGTGCAAGGCCAACCCCTGGGAAGATTTCTCGATCTCCCACAAGAAGGGCGACAAGGTCCACGGCCAGATCAAGTCGATCACCGACTTCGGCGTGTTCATCGGCCTGCCCGGTGGCATCGACGGCCTGGTTCACCTGTCCGACCTGTCGTGGACCGAGCCGGGCGAAGAAGCCGTGCGCAAGTACAAGAAGGGCGACGACCTCGAAGCCGTGGTTTTGGCGATCGACACCGAGCGTGAGCGCATCTCGCTGGGCATCAAGCAGATGGGCGGCGATCCGTTCAACAGCTTCGCCGGTACCCACGAGAAGGGTTCGGTTGTGACCGGCACGGTCAAGTCCGTCGACGCCAAGGGCGCCGTGGTCGACCTGGGCGGTGACACCGAAGGTTATCTGCGCGCTTCTGAGATCTCTCCGGACCGCGTCGAAGACGCCCGTACCCAGCTCAAGGAAGGCGACACCGTGACGGCGCTGATCATCAACGTCGATCGCAAGACCCGCAGCATCCAGCTCTCGATCAAGGCCAAGGATTACGCCGAGACCACCGAGACGATGCAGCGCATGGCCCAAGACGCACAGACCGGCACGACCAACCTCGGTGCGCTGCTCAAGGCCAAGCTGGACCAGAGCAAGTAATCGCGGAGATTCATGGTGAACGCCATGACGAAGTCCGAACTGATCGAGCGACTGTCGGCGCGCAACCCGCGCCTGGCAGCGCGCGACTCGGATGAGGCGGTGAAGACGATCCTCGATGCGATGACGGTGGCCTTGTCCACCGGCAGCCGGATCGAGATCCGCGGCTTCGGCAGCTTCTCGCTGAACTTCCGGCCGCCGCGTGTGGGGCGCAACCCCAAGAGCGGCGACCGGGTTCAGGTGCCCGCCAAACATGTGCCGCACTTCAAGGCGGGCAAGGAACTGCGCGAACGCGTCGATGCCTTGGCTGCCAGCGGCCTGCCGATCCAGCCGGACTTCGACCCCGCGTCAGAGCGTTAACTCGCTCTGCCGTATTGAAGGCCGCAGGCGAGTCCTGCGGCCTTTTTCTTTGAGTCTTGGGGCGGCTTACAATCTCGCGGCCAATCTCCTGGGCTCCTGGCTATGAAAGCGCTCGCACGGCTCATCCGCTGGTTTCTGTTTGCTGCCTTTTTCCTGCTCGCTTTCTGGTTCGCGCTGAAAAACGCCACGCCGGTACCGCTGGTCCTGACCAGCGATGTGCGCTGGGAGCAGGTGCCACTTATCTTCATCATTCTGCTGTCCTTGTGTGCGGGGGTCCTGCTGGGCGCCCTGGCGGCTGCGCCTTCGATTTTTCGTCTGCGGCGTGAGTTGTCACGAGCCACCCACGCGGCGGGGCGGCATGGAGTGCCCGAACCCGCTGCCGAGCGCGCCACCCATGCCGCGCGTTCGGCCGGCGCCGTAGGACAGGATTCTTGAACTGGATCAGCATGGAATTTGAACTCTGGTATCTGGCAGGCTTGCCGCTGCTGTTTGCTGCGGGCTGGTGGCTGCGTGGATTCGACTTCAAGCAGCACGCGGCCAACGCCAGCCTGCCGGGCGGCTATTACCGCGGCCTCAATCTGCTGCTCAACGACCAGCCCGACAAGGCGATCGATGCCTTCATCGAAGTGGTCAAGCTCGACCCCGAAACGATCGAACTGCATCACGCGCTCGGAAACCTGTTCCGGCGCCGCGGCGAGTTCGACCGCGCGGTGCGCATCCACAACCACTTGCTCAATCGCGCCGACCTGCCGGCGAGCGAGCGTTCGCGTGCGCTGGCCGAACTCGGCCACGACTACATGAAGGGGGGCCTGCTCGATCGCGCCGAAGAGAGCTTTGCGCGCCTCAGTTCGGACAGCCATTACCGCTTCGACGCCCTGCGCGCGCTGCTGCGGATCTACCAGATGGAGCGCGAGTGGGACCTCGCGATCGAAACGGCACAAAAGCTCGAACACGAAGCGGGCGAATCGCACCAGGTCCAGATCGCCCACTTTCACTGCGAAGTGGCCGACAAGCTCATGGCCCGCGGCCAGCTCGACGAAGCGCAGGCGCAGATCGAGATGGCGCTGGTCGCCAATCGCAAGTCCGCGCGGGCCTTGGTAGCGGCCGGCGACATCGCCGCCAAGCGCGGCGATACCGAAGGCGCGATGCAGCTGTGGCGCAAGATCGAGGCGGTGGCGCCCGACTACGTGCCGATGGTGGTGCCGCGCCTGGCCGACATGCTGGCTGCCGCCGGCCGGCGCGAGGACGCCCTCAACCTCCTGCGGCGCGCCCTGCACGACACGCCTTCGATCGATCTGCTCGATCTCGTCGCCCGCCGCACCAGTGAATGGGACGGGGCAGCCGCGGCCGAAGCCCTGGTGGCGGACGAGCTGCGGCGCCGGCCGTCCTTGCTCGGTTTTGAGAAGCTGGTCGAAGCGCGGCTTGCTGCGCGCGGCGACGACGAGGAACTGAAGCTGCTGCGCTCGCTGCTGCATTCGCATTCGCGCAAGCTGGCTCGCTACCGCTGCAGCAAGTGCGGTTTCCGTGCGCGCGAGTTCCACTGGCAATGCCCCGGCTGCAGCAGCTGGGACAGCTACCCGCCGCGCCGCATCGAAGAACTCGACGCAGCATGAAGCGGCTCGCCCTGGCCCTGATGTGCGCGCTGCCGCTGATGGCGGGCGCGCTCGAGATCAACCAGGCGAACCGGGCCGAGCTCGAACGCCTTGACGGAATCGGCGTGGCGATGGCGACCCGCATCCTCGATGAGCGCGAGCGCGGTGGCGAGTTTCGCAACTGGGACGACCTTGCCGCCCGCGTCTCCGGCCTGCGCGGCCGCAATCTCGAACGCCTCAAGCGCGAGCCCGGGCTGACCGTCGGCGGCCGGCCCGCCCCCTCCGATACGCGCTCGTCCGCACCCTCCCGAGACCAGCCATGAAACCCCTGCCCGATCGCGCGCGACCGACCGCGCCGAGTATCGACATGACCATCGGCAACACGCCGCTGGTGCGCCTGCAGCGTCTGCCCGAGTCCTTGGCTGCCGGACGCGGCAACACCATCCTGGCCAAGCTTGAAGGCAACAACCCGGGCGGCTCGGTCAAGGACCGGCCCGCCTTGTCGATGATCGCCGGCGCCGAAAAGCGCGGCGAAATCAAACCGGGCGACCGCCTGATCGAAGCCACCAGCGGCAATACCGGCATCGCGCTGGCGATGATTGCGGCGATGAAGGCTTACCGCATGACCCTGATCATGCCGGACAACCTTAGCGCCGAGCGGCGCGCGTCGATGCGCGCCTACGGCGCCGAACTTATCCTCACGCCGGCCGCCGCCGGCGGCATGGAATACGCGCGCGATCTCGCCATGAAAATGCAGGCCGCGGGCGAAGGCCGAGTGCTCGACCAGTTCGCCAACCCCGACAACCCGCGCGCGCACTACGAGACCACCGGCCCCGAGCTGTGGCGGGACACCGGCGGCACTCTCACGCATTTCGTCAGCGCGATGGGAACGACCGGCACCATCATGGGGGTGAGCCGCTACTTGAAGGAAGTGTCGCCCACGGTGCAGATCGTCGGCGCCCAGCCGGCCGAAGGCTCGAGCATCCCCGGCATCCGCAAGTGGCCGCAGGCTTACCTGCCCAAGATCTACGACGCGAGCCGGGTCGACCGGATTGAAGCGGTGAGCCAGGCCGAAGCCGAGGCCATGGCGCGCCGGCTGGCAGCCGAAGAAGGCATCTTCTGCGGAATTTCCGCGGCCGGGGCCTGTGTCATCGCGTTGCGGCTGGCGAAGGAAGTCGAAAACGCGACCATCGCCTTTATCGTCTGCGACCGGGGCGATCGCTATCTTTCGACTGGAGTTTTCCCCGCGTAAGCCAAGCTTGGGCCCGCAACCGACGGTGCGGGCGGCAGAATAGACGCTAAGGCTGCGCGAAGACTCGTGCAGCCATCTCACACCGCCACGAGTTCCGCCCCGCGCGGGCCGCGTGCCGACGCACCCGACCAGGCACGGGTGCCGGCCGCTGGCGGTGCCGATAAGACCCATCCGCAAGCCCGCTGCTCACCAGGCGACAGGCGTGGCCGCACCGGTGTCGAGCCCCTAAAGCGCGGCGACGGCGGGAGAGCTCATGAGCCCCCGGCGCTGCCTGGGGTTCGCCCAACAGGACAGGAGAGATAGATGAGTGGATTTCCGAACTGCCCCCAGTGCTCGTCCGAGCTGACCTACGAGGACGGCAGCATGTATGTGTGTCCGGAGTGCGGGCACGAATGGTCCAAGGACGCGCCGATGGAGGCCGGCGGAGAAGCCGAAGGGCTGGTGGTCAAGGACGCCAACGGCAACCTGCTTGCCGACGGCGACTCGGTGACCGTGATCAAGGACTTGAAGGTCAAGGGTTCGTCGTCGGTCGTCAAGGTGGGCACCAAGGTCAAGAACATCCGGCTGGTTGAAGGCGACCACAACATCGACTGCAAGATCGACGGCATCGGTGCGATGAAGCTCAAGTCCGAGTTCGTGAAGAAGTCCTGATCCGGATATCGGCCAACACCCGCCTCCCAGGCGGGGCGGGCCGCACGATGAAAAAACGGCCCCGAGGGCCGTTTTTTCTTGGGAAGCTCGAGGCTTACGCCACCGTCACCGGGATCTTGCCGATCTTGGTTTGCCATTCCTTCGGGCCAGTCTGGTGGACCGAGGTGCCGCCGGCGTCGACCGCGACCGTCACCGGCATGTCCTTGACCTCGAACTCGTAGATCGCTTCCATGCCGAGGTCGGCAAAGCCGACCACTTTCGCTTTTTTGATCGCCTTGGCCACCAGGTAGGCGGCGCCGCCCACGGCCATCAGGTAGGCGCTGCGGTGGCGCTTGATGGCGTCGATAGCTACCGGGCCGCGTTCGGCCTTGCCGATCATCAGCCCCAGGCCGATCGGTTCGGCCAGCATCATCTCGGTGAACTTGTCCATCCGGGTGGCGGTGGTGGGGCCGGCGGGGCCGACCACTTCGTCGCGGACCGGGTCGACCGGGCCGACGTAGTAGATCGCGCGGCCGTGGAAGTCGACCGGCAGCGGCTCGCCCTTGGCCAGCATGTCCTGGATGCGCTTGTGCGCGGCGTCGCGGCCGGTCAGCATCTTGCCGCTGAGCAAGAGTGTGTCGCCCGGCTTCCACGAGGTGATCTCTTCCTTGGTCAGGGTGTCGAGATCGACTTTCCGACTCTTCTGGTAATCGGGCTGCCAGTGCACGTCGGGCCAGGTCTCGAGGCCGGGCGGATCGAGATAGACCGGGCCCGAGCCGTCGAGCACGAAATGCGCGTGGCGGGTGGCGGCGCAGTTGGGGATCATTGCCACCGGCTTGGAGGCGGCGTGAGTCGGGTACATCTTGACCTTGACGTCGAGCACGGTGGTCAGGCCGCCCAGGCCCTGCGCACCGATCCCGAGCGCGTTGACCTTGTCGTAGAGCTCGAGCCGCAGTATTTCTTCGTCGTTGGCCGGGCCGCGAACCTGCAGCTCGGACATGTCGATCGGGTCCATCAGCGCCTCCTTGGCCAGCAGGACGGCCTTTTCGGCCGTGCCGCCGATGCCGATGCCGAGCATGCCCGGCGGACACCAGCCCGCGCCCATCGTCGGCACGGTCTTGAGCACCCAGTCGACGATCGAATCGCTGGGGTTGAGCATGACCAGCTTGCTCTTGTTCTCCGAGCCGCCGCCCTTGGCCGCCACGGTCACCTCGACCGTGTTGCCGGGGACGATCTGGACATTGATCACCGCCGGGGTGTTGTCCTTGGTGTTCTTGCGGCCGAACTCGGGCGGGTTGACGATCGAGGCGCGCAACACGTTGTCGGGCGCGAGGTAGGCGCGGCGCACGCCTTCGTTGATCGCGTCTTCCAGAGAAGATTCGCCGAAACCACCCCAGGCCACGTTCATGCCGACCTTGAGGAAGACGTTGACGATGCCGGTGTCCTGGCAGATCGGCCGCTTGCCTTCGGCGCACAGCTTGGAGTTGGTCAGGATCTGCGCGATGGCATCCTTGGCCGCCGGGCTCGCTTCGGCCTCGTAGGCCCGCGCCAGGTGCTCGATGTAATCGGCCGGATGGTAGTAGCTGATGTACTGCAGCGCAGCGGCAATGCTCTCGACCAGATCGTCGTGCTGGATCACGGGTCTCATCGGGGGTGTCCTCTCTCGGTGGGCGGAATCAGTGGGCAGCGTCGTCGCTGTGCTTGCCGGCGGGGAACATGATGCGGTCCACCGCCGCAATGGCCAGGGCCGACAGCAGGAAAGTGATGTGGATGGCAGTCTGGGCGATGATCGTGCGGTCGTCGAGATTGGCGGCGTTGATGAAACTCTTCAAGAGGTGGATCGACGAAATGCCGATGATCGCGGTGGCGAGCTTGACCTTGAGCACGCTGGCATTGACATGCGAGAGCCATTCCGGCTGGTCCGGGTGACCTTCGAGGTGCATGCGCGATACGAAGGTTTCGAAGCCGCCGACGATCACCATGATCAGCAGGTTGGAGATCATCACCACGTCGATCAGCCCCAGCACGACCAGCATGATCAGCGTCTCGTTGAGCTGAGTAGGGATCACCGCGTCAGGCGTCTTCTCCTTGAGCGAGACGCAGTCCATCACCGCACAATAAAGGTGCTGCACCGCGTTGCCGTCACCGAAGGCGCCGATGATCAGGTAATACAGTTCTACCCAAAAGTGGTAGACGTAGACGCACTGCGCCAGGATCAGGCCGGCATAGAGCGGCAGCTGCAGCCAGCGGCTGGCAAAGATGAAACGCGGGATCGCCGGCATCCTGGCGGGCGACGAATTCGCGGATAAGGGCGTGAAGGCCATGGGAGGGCGGATGATTGTCGAAGAATTGGGGAGCGAGATTTTATGCGCCGCCCGGATTCCCCCGGACCTGGACTTGTGGGATGCGTGGGCGGCCCCATCTGTTGGCCCTGCGCGGGGTGTCGGGCATTTACGCGATGTTAGGGTAAGTGCCGATTGGTCACCCCACCTATTTGCTGGCACGCGCTGAGATAGACTCGTCGCCAGTCGTGTCTTACGACTGAACCAACACACTGAATACGGAGACTTTTACATGAAGCGCATCGCTTTGTTCATCGCCACCAACCTGGCGATCATGGTGGTGCTGGGAATCTTCCTGACCGTCCTGAGCGCGGTGTTCGGGATCAATTTCCGCATGGGCGGCCCGACCCTCAACCTCGGCCCCCTGATGATCTTCTCGCTTGTCGTCGGTTTCACCGGCGCCTTCATTTCGCTGCTGATGTCCAAGCAGATGGCGAAGTGGACGATGGGCTTGCAGATGATCACCCAGCCCTCGAGCCCGATGGAAGCCTGGCTGGTCGACACCATCCGTCGCCATTCCGAGAAGGCAGGCATCGGCATGCCCGAAGTCGCGATCTACGAAGGCGAGGCCAACGCCTTTGCTACCGGTGCGAGCAAGAACAGTTCGCTGGTGGCGGTTTCGACCGGCTTGTTGCAGTCGATGAACAAGGAAGAGGTCGAGGCGGTGCTGGCGCATGAAGTGGCGCACATCGCCAATGGCGACATGGTTACCATGACCCTGATCCAGGGTGTGATGAACACCTTCGTCGTGTTTATCTCGCGCATCGTCGGTTATGTCGTCGACCGCATCATTCTCAAGAACGAAGGCGAAGGTCCGGGCATCGGTTATTACGTCACGACCATCGTGATGGACATCGCCCTGGGTTTCCTGGCCGCGATTGTGGTGGCCTGGTTCTCGCGCCAGCGCGAGTTCCGCGCCGATGCCGGCGCCGCGACGATCATGGGCAGCCCGCGCCCGATGGTCAACGCTCTCGCCCGCCTGGGCGGCGTGCCGACTGAAGAGCTGCCCGGCCCGGTCAAGGGTTTTGGCATCGCCGGCGGCATCGGATCGCTGTTTGCCAGCCATCCGCCGATCGAGCAGCGCATCGCTGCCTTGCAGGCCAGCGGCCGCTGATTGCTGTACCGTCCAAGCAAAAGGGCCGACGGAAGTCGGCCCTTTTGTGTTCGGGCTTGTCCGAGCCACGTCTTTCGGATTCCTTTCCCCGATGAAAATTCCCACCCGCCTTGCCCCCTTGCTTGAAGACGGCTTGATCGACGCAGTCGTCCGCCAACTGATGAGCGGTAAGGAGGCCATGGTTTTTGTTGTCCGCTGCGGAGACGAAACCCGTTGCGCCAAGGTCTACAAGGAAGCCAGCAAACGCAGCTTCCGCCAGGCCGTCGACTACACCGAAAACCGCAGGACCAAGAACAGTCGCAACGCGCGCGCCATGGCCAAAGGCACTCGTTTCGGCCGCCAGGTCCAGGAAGCCGCGTGGCAGAACGCCGAGGTCGACGCCTTGTATCGGCTGGCCGCCGCCGGCGTGAGGGTGCCCAAGCCTTTCAACTTCTACGAAGGCGTGCTGCTGATGGAACTGGTTGCCGACGCCGACGGCAATGCCGCGCCGCGTTTAAACGACCTGGCTTTTACGCCGGAGGAGGCGCGCGCCCATCACCGCTTTCTGGTGCAGCAGGTAGTCCTGATGTTGTGCGCCGGGGTGATCCACGGCGACCTGTCGGAGTTCAACATCCTGGTCGACGCCGAGGGGCCGGTGATCATCGACCTGCCGCAGGCGGTCGATGCGGCGGGCAACAACCACGCGCGCGAGATGTTGCTGCGCGACGTGGCCAATCTGGCGAACTACTTCGGGCAGTTCGCGCCGGAGCTGCTTGCGACCGATTACGGTCGCGAAATCTGGGCCTTGTACGAACACGGCCAGTTGCATCCCGGCGTCGAACTCAGCGGGCGCTTCACCGAAGCCGCGCATGTGGTCGACATGGAGTCGGTGTTGCGCGAGATCGACGACGCCAACGCCGAGCAAGCCGCCCGCCTGCTGCGGCTGCAGGAAGGCGGCTAGCCGCTAGCGCGCTTCCCGCACCCGCAGGGCCGAGACCCACAAGGCAAAGGAGGCCAGCGCGAGACCGGCGCCGATCAGGCCGACGGTGGTGCCGGTCCAGAAGCCCGCTGCGCCCATCGGCGGCCCGAAAGGCGTGGTGTTGAACGCGAGCCAGCTGCCGCCGCCCAGGCCGACCGCCCACAGCAGGACGCCGTATATGACCATGGGCCAGAACGTCACGTGGTAGCCGCGCAGGGCGAAGCCGCCCACGGCCTGCATCGCATCGAAGACGTGGAAGACCGCGCCAAAACCGATCAGCCCGAGCGCGATCTTGGCCACCGAGGGGTCGGTGGTGTAGAGATCGACCAGAGGCTCGCGCGCCAGCCACAAGACGGCCGAGATCAGCGTGGCGATGGCGACGCCGACCCGCAGTCCGCGCAGCGTCGCATTGCGTGCCAGGCGCGCATTGCCCGCGCCCTGGCTCTGGGCCACCAGCACGCTGGTGGCGATGCCCAGCGACAGCGGGATCATGAAACACAGGGCGGTGAGGTTGGCCACGATCTGATGGCCGCTGACGGTGTCGGCTCCGAGACGCGCGATGAAAATGGCCATGAAGGTGAACGAGGTGACCTCGAACAGCGCCGACAGGCCCATCGGAACTCCCATGCGCAGCAGGCGGAGCTGGGCGACCCACTGCGGCCAAGCGAACTGGCGGGCGCGGAGCTTTGCGTAGTAGGGATCGAGCCGCCACACCGTCCAGAACAGACCGAGTGCCACCCAGGTCAGGATCGCGGTGGCAATGCCCGCGCCAGCGCCGCCATAAGCGGGGATAGGCCCTGCGCCGTACATGAACACGGCGTTGAGCGGCACTTTGAGAGCCAGCGTCGAGAGCGAGATGATCATCGTCACCTTGGGGCGAGACACCGCCGCATTGAGCGCGATGAAGGCGCGTGCGCCCAGGCCGGCGGGCAGGCCGAAGGCCACCGCATGCATGTAGGTGGTGGCAAGGTCGGCCACCCGCCCTTCGGCCTTGGCCAGGCCGAGCCAGAGGCCCGTGCTCATCAGCAGGGGGATGCCGATCAGGCACAGCATCACCGCCAGCCACAAGGCCTGCTGCAGTTCGAAGCCGACCTGGCGGTGGCGGCCGGCACCGTAATGGTGGCCCGCAATCGGCGAGAGGCCCTGCAGCACGCCGACCAGTCCCATGTAGACCGAAAGGTAGGCCGCCAGGCCGACGGCGACCGCGGCCAGATCGTCGGGCGAGAGGCGGCCCGCCATGACAGTGTCGACCGTCCCGTTGCCGACCAGGGCCAGGTTGGCGATAAAAATGGGCCACGCGAGCTGAAGGAAGGCGCGCAGCGAAGTGTCCGGCGGTTGCGGCCGGGCGTTGCTGTCAGTCATGCGATACCGGCGCCTGGAGGCGCCATTCAGGGTTGCGGGGCGAGCAGACGAAACTGTTCGTCGGGGCGGGTGCGCGAGCGAGTGCTGCTGATCAACACCCAGCTGCCGGGGGGCAGGTCATTGTCGAACTGACTGCGCTGCCCGTCCCGGTGCAGAAGGAAGCGGCATTGCCCGAGCTTGGCGTCGGGCTCGAAGCGCAGTCCGCCGTGGTGGACGATGAGGGCGCGGACCCCGGCGGGGACATGCCAGGTTCGCACGCAGTCGTCAGGGCTTGCGCCAGCGTTGGCGACCTGGGCCGCGATCGCGAGCGCTACCGGGCGGTAAGCGCGGTTGGCGTCGACCGCATCGCGGAACAGGCCGACGATGAGGATCCAGGTCATGGTGAGGCCGGCGGCGGCCAGCCACGGCCCGCGCCAGAGGACCAGGGGAGCGGTGCGCATGCGCCACACCAGCAAGGCGATCCAGCCGAGCGAGGCGGCGACCGTCACCGTGAAATACAGCGGGTTGATCTCGGCTGCCACCCCCGGGGCAAAACGCAGCAGCGAACGCGCCATCTTCGGCGGCCAGCCGCTCTCCCAGGCGAAGAAATACAGCCACAGTCCGGCGGCGACCAGAGTAAAAAGCGCGATCGAGAACCAGTCGATCACGTTTTCAGCGCCGCGCCGCAGCGAAGTCACGCCGAAAGCTCCCAGCACCACCAGCGGCGGCACCAGCATCATCATCTGCGAATCCCCCATGCTGGCTGACAGGGGAATGCCGAGCAGGACCACCAGCAGCCAAACGAGCGGAATCGCCATGTGGACCTGGCGTATCGCGTGGCGCCATGAATACATCGCCCAGATCGCGACCGGCCATAGCGGCCAGGTGTACCAGGCGAAATTGCGGGCGAGCCAGAGATAACCGTCGCCGTCGAGCAGGCCGAAGTCCGCCCGGCTGTCTATCCACCAGCGGGCGAACCAGGGGCCAGCGTCGGGGCCGGCCCCCAGCCAGGCGCCGATCGGCCACAGCGCAAACACGGCGCCGGCGGCCAGCACGCTCAGGACGGCGCGTAGCGGACGCGGCCCGGGGGTGATCGCCGCCACCAGCAGCGCGGCGATCAGGATCCAGGCCGCTGCCTGCACGCTCGAGGCGAGCGCGGCCGCGCCGGCCGCCGCACCGGTCAGCAGGGCTCCGGCGACGGGGCGATCGAGCCCCCAGGTGATGCCGAAAAAGGCGGTCGCCGCGAACGCGAACATGGCAGTGTCGGGCACGGCCTCGTGCAGGCGGACTGCCAGACCGAAGGTGGCGACCAGCAGCAGCACGGCAACGTCGGCGAGCGCGCGGCCGTAGTCGCGCGGCTGGGCTTCACCGCCGAAAGCAAAAGCGACCGGTTGCGCCTCCTGCCGCCGCGCCAGGCGCCAAGTGGCGTACCAGAGCATGGCGGTGGCCAGCACGAACCAGAGCACGATCGTCAGGCGCGCCGCGGTGGGTTCGGCCAGCCAGGGGCTGAATAGGCGAATGAAGAGCGCGCCGACCCAGCCGGTGAGCGGGCCGGCATCGGTGGCGGCGGCACCGGCGACATTGGGCAGCCACCAGTCGAGGGCGCTGCCGTGCGCCATCGTCCACATCACGCCGAAAGAGGCCGCGTCCTTGAGGGTCCAGGGGTCGCGGCCGAACAGGCCCGGCACGATGAAGGCGACGAGCAGTCCGATCAGCGCCCAACGCGGCAGTTTGGCGGCAGCGGCGGCGGTGACTTTGGCGGGAGAGGGGCGTTCTTCAAACATCGCGAACTAAAAGGGGCAGCCGCGGCTGCCCCTTTGGAAGTCCAGTTCCGAAAGCTTACTTCTTCTTCGAGCGAGCAGCGGCTTCGGCGGCGGCGGCGTTGACCGCTTCCGTCTTGGCAGCAAACTTCTGGCGGAACTTCTCGACGCGGCCAGCTTCGGTGATGCGAGTCTGGGCGCCGGTGTAGAACGGGTGCGATTCCGACGATGTATCCAGCTTAATCAGCGGCATGGTCTTGCCGTCGACTTCGATGGTCTCGCGCGACTGGGCGGTCGAGCGGATGATGAACTGCTGGTTGATCGTGACGTCGAGGAAGCAGACGTCGCGGTAAGCGGGGTGGCCTTCGGTTTTCATGGAAATTCCTAGTGAATGTCGGTCGCCAGAAAGGCCTTGCGGGCCGGCCTGCGGCTGGAGCAGGTCTTACGGCAGGCATGCCTAACCACGTGCCTGGGCTGGGAAGCGGGCGATTATCGTTGATCCGGGTCGGCCCGGCAAACCCGGGTTAATTGGGGGGGCCGGCGCCGCCGGCCCTGGACCCGAACTTCGAGCGAGTCGTGTTTATCCGCCGCGCCGCATCATGTCGAAGAACTCGGCGTTGCTCTTGGTCGCCTTCATCTTGTCGAGCAGGAACTCCATCGCCTGGATTTCGTCCATGCCGTAGAGCAACTTGCGCAGGATCCACACCTTCTGCAGCACATCGGGTTTCAGCAGCAGCTCTTCGCGGCGGGTGCCCGAGCGGTTGACGTTGAGCGCAGGGTAGACGCGCTTTTCCGCCAGGCGGCGCTCCATGTGGATTTCCATGTTGCCGGTGCCCTTGAACTCCTCGTAGATCACGTCGTCCATGCGGCTGCCGGTGTCGATCAGCGCGGTGGCGATGATGGTGAGCGAGCCGCCTTCCTCGATGTTGCGTGCCGCGCCGAAGAAGCGCTTGGGGCGCTGCAGGGCGTTGGCGTCGACACCGCCGGTGAGCACCTTGCCCGAGGTCGGGACCACGGTGTTGTAGGCGCGCGCCAGGCGGGTGATCGAGTCGAGCAGGATCACCACGTCCTTCTTCGATTCGGCCAGTCGCTTGGCTTTTTCGATCACCATCTCGGCCACTTGCACGTGGCGGGCGGCGGGTTCGTCGAAGGTCGAGGCCACCACTTCGCCGCGCACCGAACGCTGCATCTCGGTCACTTCCTCGGGACGTTCGTCGATCAGCAGAACGATCAGCACGATGTCCGGGTGGTTGGCCGAAATCGCGTGCGCGATGTGCTGCATCAGCACCGTCTTGCCGCTCTTGGGGCTCGCCACCAGCAGGCCGCGCTGGCCCTTGCCGATCGGGGCAATGATGTCGATCAGGCGGCCGGTGAGGTTCTCCTCGCCCTTCATGTCGCGCTCGAGCTTGAGCGGCTCGTCCGGGAAGAGCGGGGTCAGGTTCTCGAACAGGATGCGGTGCTTGAGGGTCTCGGGCGCCACGCCGTTGACCTTGTCCACCTTCACCAGGGCGAAATAACGCTCACCATCCTTGGGGGTGCGGACTTCGCCTTCGATCGAGTCGCCGGTGTGCAGGTTGAAGCGGCGGATCTGCGAGGGCGAGATATAGATGTCGTCCGTGCTCGCCAGGTACGAGGTGTCGGGCGAACGCAGGAAGCCGAAACCGTCGGGCAGCACTTCGAGAGTGCCGTCGCCGAAGATCTGTTCGCCGGTCTTCGCCTTTTTCTTCAGGATCGCAAACATCAGTTCCTGTTTGCGCATCCGGTTGGCGTTGTCGATTTCGAGGCCCTGGGCCATCTCAAGCAGTTGCGAGACGTGCTGGGCTTTGAGGTCGGAGAGGTGCATGGCGGTGGGAGAGTAGTGGGGCGCCGTTGGCGTTCGAGGTGCCCGCGAGGAAGGCCGGGCGGGCGCGTGGCCCGCCCGAACAAAAATCAGAGGCTGCCGTCGATGAAGGCGGTGAGTTGCGACTTGGACAGGGCACCGACCTTGGTGCCGACCACGGCGCCGTCCTTGAACAGCATCAGGGTCGGGATGCCGCGGATGCCGTATTTGGCCGGCGTGGCCTGGTTCTCGTCGACGTTGACCTTGGCGACCGTGACCTTGCCGCCGTACTCCTTGGCAACTTCTTCCAGGATCGGGGCGATCATGCGGCAGGGGCCGCACCATTCGGCCCAATAGTCCACGAGAACGGGACCATCGGCCTTGAGGACGTCATTCTCGAACGTGGCATCGCTCACGTACTTGATATCGGTGCTCATCTGAATCCTTTGGGCGCGGGTTTGAGGCGCCAGACTGTCGGGGGAATTGAATCGGGGAGGTAGACGTTGCCGGCCACACCGAACGGGGGCCAAGGCGGTTGAGGCGCATGGTAGCACTTTGCGCCGGCAGGGGAAGTGGGCTCATCCACGACGCCCCGGCCCTCCTAGAATCCGTCCCATGCCGACACCGATCCCGGCGCTAGCTGCGCCCAGCCTTGCTCCCGACGAACTTCCGGCGCGCCTGGCCGCCGGCGCCACCGTAGTAGCCGCCAGCCGGCGTCTGGCGCGTTCCCTGCTCGATCAATTTGACGTGGCGCAACGCGCGGCCGGGCTTGACGTCTGGCCGGCGGCCGACTGTCTGCCATGGCAGGCGTGGCTGGCGCGGTGCTGGGCCGAGCTCGACCAGACCACCTCAGTGCTCGATCCGCTGGCCGAGCGGGTGGCGTGGGAAAAGGTGGTGGGCGACTGGGCGCAGAGCCGGCCTCTGCTCGCTCCGGCGGCCCTGGCCGAAACCGCCCAGCAGGCCTGGGGCATTGCCCAGGCCTGGGACCTGGCGCCGCGCCTGGCGCAGTTCCACGACACCGAGGACCAGGGGGCGATGGGAGTCTGGGCCAGCGAGTTCGAGGCCTTGTTGGCGCGCCGCGGCGAGATCGAACTGGCCCGCCTGCCGCAGAGTCTGTGCGAGCAGGTGTTGGCTGGCGCACTGGCCGTGCCGAGCACTCTGATCGTCGCCGGCTTCGACCTCTTCACGCCGGCGCAGCTGCGCTTGCTGCAGTCCTTGCGCGAGGCCGGCACCGAAGTCCTGTTGCTGGCACCGCGCCAACACCAGGCGGCACCGGTGCTCGTCGCCTGCCGCGACGCCCGCGCCGAACTCGCTGCCGCGGCCGACTGGGCGCGAGACCGTCTGAACCGTCACCCGGGCGCGCGGATCGCAGTCGTCGTGCCTGATCTTGCCGAGCGCCGCGCCGCGGTGGCGGCACAGTTCTCGCGTTCGCTCGCGGCGGCGGCGGGCGCGGCACCGTTCAATATCTCGCTGGGGGTTCCGCTCGCCGATACCGGCCTAGCCGACACTGCGCTCGCCACTCTCGAACTGGTTGCCGGTGAAGTGGCGCTGAGCCGCGCCTGTGCCTGGCTGCGTTCGCCCTACCTGGGCGGGGCCGACAGCGAACTCGCCGCCCGCGCCATGCTTGATGTCTGGTTGCGCGAGCGCGGCGAGCCCGCGCTCCACCTGGGGCGTCTGCGCCGCGCCGCCACCCGTCCGGAGGCGGCAACGCCGCAGCTCGCGCGCCGCCTGGCGGCAATGGCCGAGTGGCAGGCCCGCTGGCTCGGACAGCGCCTGCCGCCTTCGGCCTGGGTCGAGCCGATCTTCGATCTGTTCGGGCGCGCCGACCTGCCGGGCGAAGCGCCGCTCGATTCGGCCCAGTGGCAGGCCTGGCAGAGGCTGCGCGAGCTGCTCGCCGCGCTGGCACGGATCGACGGCATCTCGCCCCGGCTATCGCTGGCGGCACTGCGTTCGCAATGGCGGCGCTGGCTGAACCAGACCCTGTTCCAACCCGAGGGCAGCGATGCGCCGGTGCAGGTGCTGGGCCTGCTCGAAGCTGCGCCGCTCGACTTCGACCACCTCTGGGTCTGCGGCCTGACCGAAGCCCAGTGGCCGGCGCCAGCGCGGCCCAACCCGCTGCTGCCGATCCTGGCGCAGCGGGCCGCGGGCGTGCCGGGGGCGACGCCGGAATCAGCGCTGGCTACCAGCCGCCGGCTGCTGGCGACGCTGCGCCGTGCTGCGCCCGAGGTGGTTTTTTCGTGGCCGCGCCATGCCGGCGACGAGGAGCTGGCGCCGACTGCCCTGGTGGCCGACCTGCCCGCGCTCGAGCTCGAGGCGCTGCAGCTTCCCGCCGCGCCCCTGGCACAGGTCGCGCTGGCGGCGCAGGCGCCTGCGCTCGAACGCCTGGTCGACACTCAGGGCCCGCCGCTTGCCGACAACCGCCTCGACGGCGGCGCTACCCCCTTCCGCGACCAGGCGGCGTGTCCGTTCCGTGCCTTTGCGGCGCACCGCCTGCGCGCGCGGCCGCTGGCCGAGCCCGAGCCGGGTCTTGCCGCCAGCGAGCGCGGCGGCCTGCTGCACCGCGCGCTGGCCCAGGTCTGGGCCGAACTCGGGGACTCCGACCGCCTGGCGGCGAGCACGGGCGAGGAAATCGCGGCCCTGGTGGCGCACGCGGCCGACGCGGCCCTGAACTGGCTGCGCGGGCGGCGCGAGTTGTCCGACGGTTTCGTCCGGCTCGAGTCCGAACGTCTGGCGCGGGTGATGGCGGCTTGGCTCGAACTCGAACGCAGCCGGCCGCGGTTTGCGATCCAGCTCATCGAGGAATCGATCTCGACCGAGTTCGCCGGTCTGCAGCTGAAGCTCAGGCCCGACCGCGTTGACCGGCTGCCCGACGGCCGCCTGGTGATCCTCGACTACAAGACCGGTCGGCCGTCGCCGGCGGCCTGGTTCGGCGACCGCCCCGACGAGCCGCAGCTGCCCCTGTATTCGCTGCTGCTCGACGCCCCCGTGGTGGCCCTCGCTTTTGCCCAGATCCGCCCGGGCGACAACGGTTTCAAGGGCGTGGCAGAAATCGCCGAACTGCTGCCGAAGATCGGCGCCTGGGACGAGTCGCCGGCAGCGGCCGAACACGGCAGCTGGCAGGAACTCAAGCAGCGCTGGCGCGAGACCCTGCTGGCGCTGGCGACCGATTTTGCGGCGGGCGCCGCCGCAGTCGACCCCAAACGCCCGCCCGAGACCTGCACCTGGTGTCAACAACAGCCTTTCTGCCGGATCCACGAAAAAATCGCTTTCGACGCCGGTTCGCTTGAGGAGACAGAGCATGGCGCCGAATGACGCAGCCAGCCGCGCCGCCGCCATCGACGGCGAGCGCTCCTTCATCGTCCAGGCCCCCGCCGGTTCGGGCAAGACCACGCTGCTGATCCAGCGCCTGCTGGTGCTGCTGGCGCAGGTCGACGCGCCCGAGGAGATCATCGCCATCACCTTCACCCGCAAGGCGGCGGCGGAGATGCGGGTGCGCCTGCTGGCCGCCTTGCGTTCGGGGCTGGACCAGAACGAACCGCGGGATGCCAACGAGGGCCTCACCCGCCGGCTGGCCGCCGCCGCGCTCGAGCGCGACCGCTTGTTCGGCTGGTCGCTGCTCGACAACGCCGGCCGCCTGCGCATCATGACGATCGATTCGCTGTGCGCCTGGCTGGCGCGGCAGATGCCGCTGGCCTCCGGCCTGGGGCGGGTGCCGGCGATGCGCGACGACGCCAGCGAGCTTTACCTCGAAGCGGCCCGCGCCACCCTGGCCCTGCTCGACGATGGCCTGCCCGAACAGGCGGCGGCAGTGGCCGAGCTGCTGGTCCACCTCGACAACAACAGCCAGGTCGCCTGCGGCCTGATCGCCACCATGCTCGCGAGCCGGGACCAGTGGCTGCGGCTGGTCGGTGGAGCGCACGAACGCCAAGCCCTGGAGGACGTACTCGCCGCGGTGCGGCGCGAAGCCCACGTCCGCCTCGAGGCGATGGCGCCTGGGGTGCCGCCCGCTTTCTGGCAGCTCGCTGCCTGGTCGGCCGAACAGCTGGCGGCCGCGGGCGAAGAGCCCACGGCCCGGCTCGGGCTCGACGGCCCGCCGGGCGTCGACGAGGAAGAGGCCTGGGCCGCGCTGGCCGAGCTGTGGCTGACCAAGGAGGGCGCTTGGCGCAAGCAGGTCAACAAGAATCAGGGTTTCCCGGCGCCGACCGGAATCAAGGACGGCGGGCTCAAGGCCGAACTCACTCAGGCCAAGGCCGCGGCCAAGGCGCTGCTTGAACAGCTGGCCGCGGACCCGGCCTACGAACCCCTGCGCCAGGCGCTCGCCGGTCTGCGCGAGCTGCCGGCGCCAAGTTACGCCGACGAGCAATGGCGGGTCCTTGCCGCTATCGTTTCGGTTCTCAAACTCGCGGTGGCGCAGCTGACCCTGGTGTTCGCAGCGCGCGGCGAGGTCGATTACGCCCAGGTCGCTCGCGCTGCGCTCGACGCCCTGGAGGCGGACGAAGGCGCGAGCGATCTGGCGATTGCGCTCGACGCCCGCATCCGCCACCTGCTGGTCGACGAGTTCCAGGACACCTCGCTCACGCAATACCGCCTGCTCGAGCTGCTGACCCAGGGCTGGAGCACGGGCGACGGCCGCAGCCTGTTCCTGGTGGGCGACCCGATGCAGTCGATCTACCGTTTCCGCGAGGCCGATGTCGGTCTCTTCCTGCGTGCCCGCGCCGAAGGCCTGGGCCAGGTCCGGCTCGAGCCGCTGGTGTTGTCGTCGAACTTCCGTTCGCAGGCGGGCATCGTCGACTGGGTCAACCAGGCTTTTGCCCAGGTGATGCCGGCGGTCGAGGACATCACCGCCGGCGCTGTTGCCTACAGCCCGGCGCAAGCGGCGCGCGCCGCCGGCGCCGGTCCCGCGGTCGAGCTGCATGCC
>JAEZVV010000183.1 GCA_023443095.1 Pseudomonadota bacterium | reverse complement strand
GTGGCGGACGCTGGTGCCGTCGAGCGAGATGTTGCCGCCGTCGGCGGGAACCAGGCCCACTACCATGTAGAAACACGTGGTCTTGCCGGCGCCGTTGGGGCCGAGCAGGCCCACCACTTCGCCGCTGTCGACCGACAGCGAAACGTCCTTGACCACCACTCGGCTGCCGTAGCGCTTCTGCAGGCCGGTGGCCTCGAGGCGGCTGCGCGGAGTTGGGGGGGCAGCCGCGGCCGCGGTGGCGTCGTTCACTATCAGTCCTTGGGCGGTTGGGAGAGTTGCTTGGCGGGGGCGAGCACGGCCGGGGTTGAAGGCTTGGCCTCGCGGCGCGGAGCAATCGTGGTGCTGACCCGCCCCGACGGGGTTCCGGCGGCGGCGCCCTCGACGCTGGAGCGCGAATTGCGCATGTCGTAGACGATCACGTCGCCCAGGGTCTCGTCGCGTTGCTCGCCGTTTTCCAGGCGCCGCAGCTTGGCGCGGGTCGACAGCGTGACGCGGTCGGCGCGTTCGTCGTAGACCAGCTTCTCGCCCTGGCCGTCGATCCATTCCTCGATCCCCGGCGTCTTGGGGTCGCGCCGCTGGCGGAAAGTCACCAACTGGCCCGCCGGCACCGTCACGATGGCGGTGCGGTAACCGTCGGGGTCTTCTTTCAGCTCGAGGCGGGCGCCGGTGATGGTCATCGTGCCCTGGGTGACGCGGACGTTGCCGGCGTAGACCGCGGTCTGCTTGACCTCGTCGGCGTCGAGCCGGTCGGCGTTGACCTGGATCGGCTTGGACTTGTCGGCGGTCTCGGCGAACGCGGTACTGGCCAGCACCGCAAGCAGCGTGAATAGGAGCGCAGGTTTCATCTCAGTTTCTGCCTAGTTCGGCCGAGCGCTCGAGCACGGTGCTGACCTGGTTCTTGAGGTGCAGGGTGCGAGCCACGTTGTCGAAGTCCATGCCCACGCCGGTCGCCCGCATGGTGCCGCGCTGCATCTCGACCGGGGCGTCGGTGAGGTAGCGGTCCTCGTCCGGCAGCACGGTCAGCCGGTCGGTGGTCAGGCGCATGGCCGGGGTATCTTTACCCGCGGCGCGGGCGATTAACACGTCGCCCTTCAGGTTCACTTGTTCGCCGTCGTTGACCACCTTGGCTTCGCGCGCGGTGACTTCGAGCTGAGGTTCGTCGGGGCGCAGGCTGACCATGCGCGGGGAGCGGATGTCGGCGCGGTCGTCCGAGTAATGAGTGATCTCGGCCGCGAAGACCTTGCGTTTGGCCTGGCCGAGCTGGTCGAACTGGGTCAGGACGATGTTCTTGGCGATGAAGTCCGGCGCGTCGGGCTGAGAGAAATGCGCCATGCCTTCGAGCTGGGTGCGCAGTGAATACCAATACGTCGACCCTGCCAGGCCGAGCAGAAGCACGATGCCGATGATGGCGGTCAGGCGGTCACGCATGGTGGCAGACCGCGGCCGGCCGGGCGAAGGTGGAGCGCAGCATCAGGCTGGGGCTCCGTCGGTGGGGATGTGGCGAGCCAGGGTCTGCTCCCACTTTTCCTGCGCGCGCAGAACGAATTCGGCGACCGAGCGCACCGCAGCACGGCCGCCTTCGCGCGGCGATACCCAGTGCGCCACGTCCAGGACTTCGGCGGCGGCGTCGGCCGGGGCCGCGGCAAAACCCACCATCTTCAGAACGCCGAGGTCGGGCAGGTCGTCGCCCATATAGCCGCACTGGGCGGCCTCGAGACCGGTTTCGTGCATCAGCTGGGCCAGGCCGGTGCGTTTGTCCGACTGCCCCTGCAGGACGCGCTTAACCCCCAGCTCGCGCATGCGGGCGCCGACAATCGCCGAGCGGCGCGCGGTAAGGACGGCGACTTCGATTCCGGCGGCCATCAGCATCTTGATGCCGTGGCCGTCGCGGACGTCGAAGGCCTTCATCGCTTCGCCCTGGGGGCCGATGAAGAGGCGGCCGTCGGTCAATACGCCGTCGACATCAAAAATCATCATCCGCAGCTGCGCTGCGCGTTCGTTGGCGGTCATCAGATCACCTTGGCTGCCATCAGGTCGTGCACGTGCAGGGCGCCCACCAGGTGGCGCTCGCGGTCGACCACCAGCAGCTGGTTGCGCAGAGTGCGGTCAAGGATCTCGGCGGCCTGCGCCGCCAGGGCGTCGGGCACGACGGTATTGGGGGTGCGTGTCATGACCTTGGCCACCGGCACCTCGCGGATGTCGCCCACCCGTTCGATTAGCCGGCGCAGGTCGCCTTCGGTAAAGATGCCGGCGACCCGCCCTTCGGCGTCGACGATCGCGGTCATGCCGATTTTCTTGCGCGTGATCTCGCGCACCGCGTCCATCACCGTGGCCGATTCGGGGACCACCGGAATGTCCTCGCCGCTGCGCATCACGTCGCTGACGTGCAGCAGCAGGCGGCGGCCAAGCGCGCCGCCGGGGTGCGAGCGGGCGAAGTCCTCGGCGCCAAAGCCGCGCGCATCGAGGCAGGCGATCGCCAGCGCGTCGCCCAGCGCCAGCATCGCGGTGGTCGAGGAGGTGGGGGCCAGGTTCAGCGGACAGGCCTCCTTGTCGACATGCACGTTGAGGTGGACGTCGGCATGGCTGGCGAGTGTGCTGGCCGGATTGCCGGTGATGGCGATCAGCGGTGTGCCCTCGCGCTTGATCGTCGGCACGATGGTGAGCAGTTCGGAGGTTTCGCCCGAATACGACATCGCGATCACCACGTCGTCGCGGGTGACCATGCCGAGGTCGCCATGCGCCGCTTCGGCGGCATGTACGAACAGCGCCGGGCTGCCGGTCGAGGCGAACGTGGCGGCGAGCTTGCGGCCGATATGCCCGCTTTTGCCGACGCCGCTCACCACCACGCGGCCGCGACAGGCCAGGAGCAGCCGGACGGCGGCAACAAAGCTCTGGTCGAGCCGCTCCGATAGCTGGCGGATGGCGTCAGCCTCGATGGCGAGCACCTCGCGCGCCATCGGCAGCGCGCCGGGTCCGGGGTCGGGATCCTGCCTCATCGCTTGCGTTCTATTCTTCATGGGATAGCTATTTATGATACTCCCCGGCGCAAGCTGGCATAAGAATTGCTGGCATGCTTTGGGGCAGACCTAGAGTCTGCGCAAGGCGGCGTTTGCCCGCCCCTGAGTAGACTCCAGCCCCCATGACCGCCGGTCTCCCCCTCATTCTTTTCCTGCTGGCCGCTGCCGTGATTGGCGTGATCGCCTTTCGCCGCCTGCAGCTGCCACCCCTGCTCGCCTATCTGGTGATCGGCATCGGCGTCGGGCCGCACGCCGCGGCGCTGGTGCCTGATACCCACGAAGCGCACTACCTGGCCGAGTTCGGCGTGGTGTTCCTGATGTTCTCGATCGGGCTCGAGTTTTCTCTGGCCAAGCTCAAGAGCATGCGGCGGATCGTGTTCGGGCTGGGCGGGGCCCAGGTCGGCCTGACCATTGCCGGCACCCTGGCGGCGGCGCTGGTGCTTGGCCCCTGGATCAACCTGAGCCTGCCAGCGGCGTTTGTGCTGGGCGGGGCGATGGCGATGAGTTCGACCGCCATCGTGATGAAGATGCTGACCGAGAGGCTCGAGGTCGAGAGCGAACACGGCAAGCGCATCTTTGGCGTGCTGCTGTTCCAGGACCTGGCCGTGGTGCCGCTGCTGGTGATCATCCCGGCGCTGGCGAGTCCGCCCGAGGAGATGGTCCGCACCCTCGCCCTGGCGCTTTTCAAGGCGGCGGCAGTGCTTTTCTTGCTGCTGGTCGGCGGCAAGCGGCTGATGCGCTGGTGGTTTCAGACCGTGGCGCGACGCCGTTCGCACGAACTGTTCATGCTCAACCTGCTGCTGGTCACCCTGGGCCTGGCATGGATCACCGAAGCCGCCGGCCTTTCGCTGGCGCTCGGCGCCTTTGTCGCCGGCATGCTGATCGCCGAGACCGAGTTCCGCCACCAGGTGGAAGAGGACATCAAACCCTTTCGCGACATCCTGCTGGGTTTCTTCTTCATCACCATCGGCATGTGGCTCAACCTCGAGGTGGTGGTGCAGGAGTTCGGCTGGGTGATGCTCGCGCTGACGGTGCCGGTGGGTTTCAAGCTGCTGCTGGTGTCGGGACTGACGCGGCTGTTCAAGGCCAGCGTCGGCACCGCGCTGCGGACCGGCCTGGCGCTGTGCACCGCGGGCGAGTTCGGTTTCGTGTTGCTGTCGCTGGGCGCAGCCGGCGCCATCCTCGACGGCACCCAGCTGCAGATCGTGCTGGCGGCGATGCTGTTGTCGATGATGGTCGCGCCCTTGCTGGTGCAACACGCCGACAAGATCGTGATGCGTTTGTCGGGCGCGGAATGGATGCTCAGGTCGCTCGAACTGCACCGCATCGCCCAGCGCTCGATGGCCAGCGACCGTCACGTCGTGATCTGCGGTTACGGCCGCACCGGCCAGCACCTGGCCAAGATGCTCGAACAGGAAGGCATCGCCTACGTCGCGCTTGACCTCGACCCCGACCGCGTGAGCGAAGCCGCTGCCGCCGGCGATTCAGTCGTCTACGGCGATGCCGCCCGGCGCGAGACCCTGGTGGCGGCCGGCGTCACGCGCGCAGCGGCGATGGTGGTGACCTACAACAACGCGCAATCGGCGCTCAAGGTCATCCACTTCGCGCACGAGCTCAACCCGCCCCTGCCCATCATCGTCCGCACCCAGGACGACGCCGAACTCGACAAGCTGCTCGCTGCCGGCGCCACCGAAGTCGTGCCCGAGATCTTCGAAGGCAGCCTGATGCTGGGTTCGCATGCGCTGGTCCTGCTGGGGGTGCCGATGGGGCGGGTGGTGCGCCGGGTGCGCGAGGCGCGCGTTTCGCGCTACCGCCTGTTGCGCGGCTACTTCCACGGCGCCGATGATCTGGGAGAGGATTTCGACGTCGATTCGCACGAGCGCCTGCATTCGGTCGTGATCGAGGCGGGCGCCGCCGCCGCCGGGCGCGAGATCGGCGCCCTCGGCCTGGACGAGGTGGGGGCGGAGATCGTGTCGGTGCGCCGCCGCGGCATCCGCGGCGCCGACCCCAGCCCCGAGATGAAGTTGGCCGCCGGCGACGTCTTGGTGCTGCGCGGAATCCCCGAAGCGATCGAACTGGCAGAGCAGAGGCTGGCACAACAATGAAGACCCCCCGCATCGATACCGACTTCCTGCGTTCGCGTGTGCGCGGCGTGCCCGACTGGCCCAGGCCCGGCGTCGTGTTCCGCGACATCACGCCGATGCTGGCCGACCCGCGCGCGCTCAACGCGATCGTCGACGCCCTGGTCCAGCGCTATCTCGACGAAAAGCTCGATCTCGTCGCCGGCATCGATGCCCGCGGCTTCATCATCGGCGGCATCCTGGCGCACCGGCTCAACGCCGGATTCATCCCGATCCGCAAGCAGGGCAAGCTGCCGGCGGCCACCATCAGCCACAGCTACGAGCTCGAATACGGCAGCGGCACGGTCGAGCTACACGTCGACGCCGCGCGGCCGGGGCAGCGAGTCCTGCTGGTCGACGACCTGATCGCCACCGGCGGCACCATGCTGGCAGGCAGCGCGCTGCTGCGGCAGCTGGGGGCGGAGGTGATCGAATGCGCCGCCGTGATCGACCTGCCCGAGCTCGGCGGCTCGCGCGTCCTGCGCGAGACCGGCCACGAGGTCTACACCCTGGTCGATTTCGCCGGTGCCTAGTCACCGGCGAAATCGAGGCGACCTACATATCGCAGGGCTGGAGGGGTTGACGGAGCTGGGCGCGGACGTTGTCCATGCCGGCGTAGAAGGCCTTCATCATGACC
>JAEZVV010000181.1 GCA_023443095.1 Pseudomonadota bacterium | reverse complement strand
GAGCCGTGATGCTCGATCTGTCGACTTCGCTGGTCGCGGCCGTGGTGTTGTGCGCCAGCCTGAGCGCAACGATCTTGATCGGGCTGCAGGGGCGGGTGGGCGGCGACGGCGCCTTGCGGCGCTGGGTCGAATCGCTGCTGATCCTCGGCAGCCTCGCCTTGTCCGGCCTGTTCTTGTCGGACCAGGTGCCGGCTGGGTCGCTGCTTGCCTTTCATGTCGGGCTCGCGCTTGCGCTTTCCCTTCAGGGAGACGCCGTGGCCCGGCTGGGAGGCAACGGACTGCCGCATTGGGTGGTGGTTCTGCCGCCGCTCGCGCTGCTGCTGTCTCTGCTTTCGCTTCCCGGTGCCGACGACAGCAGCCGCAGCCTGCTTTATGCCAATGTCACCGGGTTGCAGATGCTGGTGGCGGCCTTGCTGGCGCTGCTGCCGTCGCGAGAGGTATCGCTGCGTGGGCGCGTATCGCTTTTCCTGCCCTTGCTGATCGGCGGCCTGACCCAGATGGGGAAGGGCTTCGACATGATGCTGGCTTCCTTTCAGCTGAGCTTCGGCGCCGAACTGAGCGAGGGCATGACGCCGGTTTACCGCCTGGTGTTGTTTGCCTGCCTGGCGGCAGCGACCCTGGCGATGGTCATGATCGACCTCGAGCGAGCCGATCGCGCGGTGCGCCGCCATGCCCGGCGCGACCCGCTGACCGGGCTATTCAATCGTCGCACTTGGGCCGAGAAGGCGCATCGAGAGCGGGTCCGGGCCGAAAACGAGGGGCTGAGTTTCACCGTGGTGGTGGTCGCCATCGAACGCCTGCGCCTGATCGTGAGGGACGAGGGGCGGATTGCGGCCGATCGCGCGCTGATCAACCTGGCACGCGCCCTGGTCGACGAGTCGGAGCGACAGTTCGTCATCGGCGGGCGCATCAACGGCGAACTGCTCGGGCTCGCGTGGGCGGGCGCCCACGGACCGAGCCCGGAGCAGCTTGAACATTTCGGCTTGCGTGCCGAGGCGGCGTGTGAACACGAACTCGGCCTGCGGCTGAAAGTGAGCCAGGGCGTAGCGAGAGCGCGCCCGGGCGAGCCGCTCCACGAAGTGCTGGCGCGCGCCGACCGCGAACGACGCGATGCGGTCCGCGCCATCGGCGCCTCGGCCTCCGCCACCAGCGCTGCCCTTGTTGAAGCCGAGGCAAGGCCGGCGCGCGTTTTGCGTCGGCGCCGCGATCCGGCGCCGGTCCAGCCGGACGACGATTGATCGCCTTGTGCCGATAAAAAAGCGCCCAGGGGGGCGCTTGGGGAAGGCGACGGGGGCGCTAGCGCTGCCAGCAGTTGGCGAGGCTGCCGCTGCCGCTGATGTTGCGGGCGCCGGTATGGGTCAGCGACAGCGTCCCGCATTCGGCGTCGACGAAACCTTCGGCACCCGCCGGGCAGGTGCCGGCGCTGCCGCAGGGCGTGGCGCTGAGGGTGAACGCCTGGCCGCGGGCGCTTGCCGAATAGTCGGCGCTGATGGCGTGGCTGGCGCGGCCCTCGCTGGGAGCGACGGTCGTCGGCAGGGCGAAGGCCGTGCCCGACTGCGCCTGGCAGTTCGCCACCGAGTTGTAGTTGTAGCAGCCGTTGGTGGTGTAGTTGCGTTCGAGCGCCTGCGCGGCGTTCATCAGCTCGGTCTTGGCCGCGGCGCGTTTGCCGCGGTTGACGTAGGCGGTGTAGTTGGGAACGGCGATGGCCGCCAGGATGCCGATGATCACCAGGGCCACCATCAGTTCGATGAGGGTGAAACCGGCGTTTCTTCCGGAGCCGTGTCGGGTCATCGGTTGAGTTCCTTCCAAGAGTCGCGCCCCAGCCCCTGGCTGAAGCTGCGGTTGCGTTCGAGCTGGATTTCGCCGCTGGTGCCGCTCATGAGTTTGCTCGCGGTGGAGGCGCCGTCGAGCACCAGCGGTTGTTTGACGATGCCCACCGTGATCGGCACACCGGCAAGGACCTGATCGCCGTTGTCGTCGACCAGCTTGTCGCCGTTGGTGTCGAACACCGGATAGTCGATCATGGCGCCGGTCTTGGCGTCGACTTCCATCAGCCAGCCCGAGCCGCCGAAGGCGCAGGGATCGTCGGAGGCGATCAGGGTGCTGAAGATGACCCGGCCGCCGCGCACCGCGGCCTGCCCGATCACGCGTTCGCCGGCGGTGGGCAGGTTCATGAACCAGCCGCGCTGGCGGGTCCAGTCGATGCGGTTCTGGCTCACCTTGCGGGCCTCGGTCATCACGCCCCGCAGCGAGATGGACACGGTGCTGATGGTCTGCTGCTGGAGCTGCGAGCGCGCCACCGTGCCGCTGCCGTTGTCGAGGATCGCGTAGAAGCTCTGCGTCGGCGGGATGTCCTTGTCTTCGGTGGCGAAGAAGCGGCCGGTGCCGAACATGACGAGCACTCCGGGCACACCCTGCGGCGGGCGGGCCAGCTCGAGCCGCGCCTGGATCGCCTGGGTCGGTTCGCCGCTGCTGGGACTGGTGGCGGTAAACAGCGGTTTGGCCGAGAAGGCAATCTGCCACTGGTCCTGGCTGCTGTTGCCGAGGTCGAACTTCCACACGTTGCCGAGCATGTCGGGGGCGTACACCGTGTCGTAGATGTCGTCGCCGTTGTTGTCGTAGAGCGTCGGCGTACCCAGGCCGTTGGGTTTGGCGGCGGTGCCGGCGCCGGTGTCGAACTTGCGGATCAGGGCGCCGGTCGTGAGGTTGACGATGTAGAGCACGGCGCGCTGCCTGATGCTGCCGTAGCCGTTGCCGAAGATCGCCGCCCAGTCGCCGTTGTTGAGCCGCGCCACTACCGCCTGCCCCAGGGTGCGGCCGAGGTCGTCCTTGTAGGCCTCGCCCGACTGGTCGTTGATCTCCCACAACACGTTGCTGCGGCCGAACTGGTCGGGGTTGCTGACGTCGAGCGCGAAAACCGACTTTCCGCCCGCGCCCGTGCTGCCCATCAACACGGTTTTCCAGGTCTTGCTGTTGCGGAAATACGCGTCCCAGGCCGAGGGCGAGCCGTCGACGTAATAGCGGTGCGCGTATTTGGGGTCGGCCAGTTGCGCCAAGTTGCCCAGCACCGCCTGCGGCACGTAGGCGAACTTCTCGACCCCGGTGCTGGCGTCGAACGCGTGCAACATGCCGTCGTTGGCGCCGACGTAGACCGTATTGGCGCGCTTGGCCTTGTTGGCGACAAAGACGTCGTAGCGGCTGCTGGCATCACGGCCTTCGAGCAGCGAGGTGTAGCCATAGTTCTGGCGGCCGACGAACGCCGGATCGGAGTTGATGATGTCGCCCACCCGCGCACTGCGGGCCCGGAAGCTCCCACCCTTGCCTTCTTCCCGGCTGCTGTCGCCGCGCAGATAGTCCAGCAGCTCGGCGCTGCCGATGGCGTCCCACAGGCCGGCGTTGCTGAGCTCGGTCTGCTTGAACTCGATGCCCTTGGCAGCGCCGCCCCAGGTGAAGATCTTGCGAGTCTCGGGCGCGGGGATCTTGTTGGCGTCGCCCGTGTCCCAGCGCGCCTTGCCCTTCGAGCCGTCGGATTCGATGTTGTAGGCGGTCATCGACCCGGTCCAGTCGGCGGTGTTGAAACGCGCCTGGAACACCAGCGAATCGGTGCCGATCTGGGTCGAGTTGGCGGTCAGCGCCGCGGCCGAACTCTGGTTTTCGCCGATGCGGTTGAGCGCCGCCTGCAAGGCCTTGGTCAACTCTTCCGGGTTCTCGGCGGCGAAGGCCTGGCCGCGGCTGTTGATGGCGGCGTGCCAGAGGTCGTAGACGTTGCCGGGCGAGCGATCCGATCCGGTCTGCGGCCAGGTCTTGCTGCCGCTGCGTAAGGCCTCATAGCCTGCGCCGGTGTGGGTGTCTCCTTCCCATTGCAGTCCGGAGAGATTGAGCGTGTCGCGCAGGCCGAGGCCGACCGTGAACGTGACCAGGTGTTGCCAGGTGGCCGGGTCGTTTTTCGGGTTCCAGTATTTGAAGTCTTCGGTCCCGCTGCGGTCGCGGTAGTAGGGGATCAGCAGGTTGTCGAGGTCGGTGCGCAGGTCGGTCTTCCAGTAGTGGAAGACGACGTCGGACAGGTTGTCCGAATAGCTGCTGCCGTAAATCCGAGCGCCGGCCGTGCTCGGGTCGTAACGCTTGCCGTCAGGGAGCTGGGTCGAGCGGTTGTCCTGGTCGCCGCAACTGCTGCCGCTGCAACTGCCGGCATTGCCGTTCCAGATGCCATCGGTCATCAGGATGTGAAAGTTCGGGCGGCAGGCGTAGTGCGTGCCTTTCTGTGTGTTCGCCTGGTTGGGGTCGATGCCGTACGGACCGTCGTCGCTTTTGCTCCGGAAATATTCGCCGACCTGGCCGGCGGCCTGGCGCAGCGGCGTTCCGCCCGAGGCCGGTAGACGCATCAGCCAGGCGTAGAAGTTGTCGCGGTGGCTGGTGTCGCCGGCATTGTCGGGCGCACCGATCCAGCGCCGGATTCCGTTTGGGCGGCCGCTGCAACTGCTAAACGAGGTGCAGTTGTTGAGCGTGCGCCACGCCACGCGGGCGCCTTCGGGCAGCTTCTGGAAAGCGCTGGCAGCCGCGCCGATGGTGAGCAGGTTGCGGGTGCGATAAAAGGAGTACCAGTTGGCGAAGTTCTGGCGCTCGTCCTTGTCGGCGGCGTCGATCACGCCGTCGCCGTTGAGGTCGCGTGTGCCCGGGCCACTGCTGCTGCCTACCGTGACCAGGCGGTAGCAGTTGTCGTTGTCCTTGGCCGCACCGCTGCAGCGCGTCGCCACCGGGTCGTAGACGTAGTAATACGCCGCCACCCCGCTCGTTTCTTGGCCGCGGAAATCCGCACTCGGGTTCTGCGCCCAATACGCCCCGGCCTGGCAACCGCTGGTACTCGAGCTGCTCGGGTACTGCATGTCGCTTTCAGTGTTGGCCGAGTTGTACGACCAGGTGACCCTGTAGTTGTCGCTGAGGTCGCGCGAACCGCGCGAAGTGTTGTAGCCGTTGACCCACGCCGCGTCGAAGCGGGTCGACAAAGGCGTGCCGTCGGCGCTAGGTGGCGCTGCATAACGGGTATCGGGGTCGTAGTAGATCGGGTTGAAGGCTGCCGACTTGACGCGCCGGCTGATCCAGCTTGGATTGCGGCCGTTGCGATCGGTGAAGCAGATGTCGTCGGGGGCGTACGCCCAGCGCATCGAGCCCGAGTCGTCGAGCGTGACCGCGATGTTGGGCGGCATCGGCGTCGGCAGGAAGGGCGGCGTGTCGGCGATGGTGAAGGCGGCGGCGTGTGACGCGACCAATGCGCACGCCAGGGCGAGGGCGATGCGGGCGCGCTGCCTGCGCGGGCAGACCGGTTGGCGGGACTTCATGGTGCTTTTCCTGCGGTTCTTTGTTTTTCTTGGGGGCTTTAGCGGCGGTAAGTCGACTGCACTTGCGCCACGGTCGTGTCCTGCAGGCCGTAGCCGGTGGCGGTGGTGCGGTATACGGTGGCGAGTTCCATCGCCTGGGGGCCGCTGATGGCGCCACCGTCGGGGCGCACCTCGATGTCGATCACGCGTTCGACGATGCAGCGCGGCTGGAGGGCGACATCCGGAATCGCTCCGGCCAGAACTCGAACGGCGGTGTCGTTGCGCCAGTCGACGGTCTCGAAGATCTGCGGCTGGTCGACCGCGGGTGCGGTGTACATGCCTAGGGTGCCGTCGAAGGCGGGCAGCCCGCCCGATCCGGCCAGGACCGACTCGCAGTCGCGCAGCGAGGTTTCGGCGGCCTCGAAGGCGCGGATGCGGTCGCGCGTATTGCCGGCCATTTTTTCCTGCTGGCTGGCGATCACGTAGGCCGAAGCGCCCAGAAGCGTGAGCACCACCAGGAGGATGAGGCCGACGACCAGCGCGGCGCCGCGCTGCTGACGCGCAGCGGGGGCAGAAGACGGGAATTTCATGGCGCCCTCAAAGGACTCGATTGCGCAGGGCAACGGTGGTGGTGAAGACCTGGTAGAGACGGCGGTCAGGGGCGGTTTCGGTGTCGGCCTGGCCGTCGCCGTCGAGGTCGCGCAAGGCGTAAGTCATGGGTTGGGCCGCCAACTGGTCTTCCGCGCTGGCGACCAGCACACTCACGCGCACGCCGATCACCTTCGACCACTCGTCCGGTGCGCTCGACTTGATGGCACTGGCCGGCAAGTAGCGGTCGGCAACACCGTCGACCGGAATCGAGTCGTCGAGAGCGAAGAGCAGGTCCATGTCGACCACGCCGTCGACGATCGCCTCGGCCTGGCTGCCGTCGGTGCGGTAAAGCGCGCGGCTGCCATTGGGTGCCTGGCCAACGAAGTACCACACGGAGTTGAAGCGCAGCACTTCGGCGCGGGAAGCCTGGCTGAAGGGCGGCACGGTGAGCGTGGGCAGGTTGCCTGAAGCGGCAAAGGCGAGTGTGGTGGGGTGGTTGCCCGGCGCGGTCGGCTGCGGGTCGTTGGTGACCCTGAACAACATGGCGCGTTCGCAGTTGGCAAGCAGAACGGTGTCGTCGCGGCGAATGCGCTGCGAGTTGTTGAGCAGGCTCAGCGTGCGGGCGTCGAAATCGACGTTGGCCGTCAAGGGCACTGCTTGGCTGGATGCGTGCTGAACGTTCAGAACATCGCCTGCGGCGCGCGTCACCCCGCTGGAGTTGGACCAGCCGGTGCCGTTTTCGAAACCGGCGATGGCATTGGTGCCGTTGAAGGCCAGCGCCGGCGCAGCGGTAATGTTGAACAGCGTGTCTTGTTCACTCGACAGGTTGCGCGAGCGACAGCCGGCGAAGCTGGTCATGCGCAGATCCTGGCTCAAATACTCGAGCGCGAAGCGGCCCGACTCCTGAACCCGAGCCAGGTTGTCGTTGACGCGGTAGGCGCCGCGCGAGCCCACGTACACGGCGACCAGGGCCGACAGGATGATCAGGCCCAGGGTCATGCTGACCATCATTTCGACCAGAGTGACGCCGCGCTGGCGAGCCCTTGTGAGTTTCATTGATTCCACAGCCGGGTCTCGGTGATATGGCTGGCGTCGGCGGGACCGCCGGCGCGGGTGTCGTCCCATTGGACGGTGATGGTGACCCGGTTGGCGGCAGCGTCGACCGCGACCGCGCCTTGCCCGCCGGGCAGGCTCTGCACGCGGGCGAGCCAGTCGGCAATGTCGGCGGCACGCACGCTGCTGCCCGCCGGCGGCGTGTCACCCAGGGCATGGCTGTAGTTGCGCGCATCGCCGAGATTGGTGCGCATGCGTTCGGCCAGGTCGCCAGCGAGCGCTGCCGCCTGGGCGCGGTAAAGCGAACCCTGGCTGGCTCGCAGCGAGTTGGCCTGCAGGCCGGCCAGGCCCAGCAGCCCGACCGAAAGGATGACGATGGCGACCAGGATTTCGACCAGGCTCATGCCTTTCTGGTCGAGCGGCAACGGCGGGGAAACGAGTTTCATCGGGAGGACTTCTTGCGGATTCAGGGCTGGGTGCAGCTGCCGGCGGCACCGGTGTCGGTTTCGGGCACGCCGTCGTGGTCGGAGTCGGTCCCCATCCGCACGCGGCCCGAGGCGTTGATCAACACCAGGCGCGAGCGGGGCACGCCGTCGACCGCGAGCTGATCGCCATGGCACAGGACAAAGACACCGGCACTCTGGGGCGAGCGACCGCCGCCGTTGAAGCTGACGGCGTTGGCGAGATTGGCGCTGGCATGCAGCGTGAGCGGCGGGGGCAGGGCCGGGCCGATACGCAGGACTTCGTCAGTGCCGTCGAGGCTGCCGTTGGCGTTGCTGTCGGTAAACACCGTCCAGCCATCGCTCCAGTTGCCGGCGCCGGCCGACTCGACGCGGCGCAGGCTGACCGTGGTGTTGCGCCGCAGGGCTTCGCTGCGAGCGAACTGGAGAGCGGTGTTGAGATCATTGGCCTGCGCGCTCAGGCGGTTGCTGACGATGAACCCCTGCAGGTTGGGAAGGCCGACGCCGAGCAGGATCGCGCCGATGGCAATCACCACCAGCAGTTCGATCAGCGTGAAACCTGAGTGGTGGCGCGGCGCTCTGCGCGTATAGCCGGGCATGGTCCCGAGACTCCGAAAGGTGACTCATAGATAGAGCCGCGGATGGCGGTGGAGTTTCATCGGTGAGGGACCGCTGGGAGGGGAATAGGGACCGGCCGTCCTTTCCTGACCGTCGTCGCGATGCCCGACGGCACCGGCCTCAGGGTTGTTGCGTCGCGCTTTTGCGCCTTGGTTTGCGCGGGTTCTTTTGTTGGGCCGAGTCCACGGTCCGGTGTATTGACTGTCGTGTTGCCGCGACGAACGGCCGATCATCGGCAAGGCGCGAGGGACGAGTGGCGGGGTCACCAATTCGCGTGATGGGGAGGGATCACGCGCGCGGCTAGGGTGAGCTCCGTCATGGAGAACAAGCCAATGCGTTTTTCCCAACTGCCCAGAACCGCTTCGCTCCCGGCGCGGGGCTTCACTTTGATCGAGCTGATGATCGCGGTGACGATTGCCGCGATTCTTGCCGCCGTTGCGGTGCCGATGTATGGCGACTACGTGCGACGGGCCCAGGCTCAAGAAGCCTTGTCCAATCTGGCCGACGCCCGGGTCCGCCTGGAGCAGTACTACCAGGACAACCGCGGCTACGGGCCAAGTGGCGGGACGGCGTGCGGGGTGACCGCTGCCAATACCAAATATTTCACGCTCAGCTGCGCTCTGGGTAGCAGCAACCAGTCTTACACGCTCACCGCGACTGGTGCTGCCGGTGCCTCGCAGGGTTTCGATTACACGCTGAGCTCGGCCAACATCAAGGGCACAAGCAAGTACAAGGGGAACACCCAAAGCGGCAAGGCGTGCTGGTTGGTCAGGGGCGACGAATGCTGATTGCCGTCCGCCGCCAGCGCGGTCTGACTCTGGTCGAGATCGCCGTCGTCATCACCATACTGGCGGTGGCGATTGCGATGGGCCTGCCGAGCTACCACCAGTGGCTGCGCAACACCCAGATCCGCAACGCGGCCGAATCGATCCAGAACGGTCTGCAGCAGGCTCGCAACGAGGCCGTCCGCTTGAATCGGACCACTCGTTTTTCTCTGGTTGCGCTGACCGACTCGCGCGTGATGGATGACAGTTGCGCCTTGTCCGACGCCGGTCCGTCGTGGGTGGTCAGCCTTGCCAGCCCCGCCTCGAAATGCGGCACCGCTCCCTCCTTGACGACCGACCCGATGATCATCGCCACCCGGGCCGCGGGCGACGGCAGCCGCAACGTTGCCGTGCTGGCGGTCGATGCGGCCGGGGCCGCAGCCAGCCAGGTCAGCTTCAACGGATTTGGTGAAGTGGCCAGAGGCACCACGCCGATTGCGCGCATCGATATTGCCGGCAGCTCCGACACGGACGGCGACCGCAAGCTGAGGATCGTTATCGGCAACGGCGGCGGGGTTCGCCTATGTGATCCGGCGGTGTCGGCCACGACCGATCCGCGCAAGTGCTGAACCTATGACAGTTATGACCAAGCCAAGCGTCGTCCGTTTCCAACGCGGGATAGTCCTGCTCGAGGCCCTGGTGGCGATGCTTTTGTTCACGGTGGCCGTGTTGGGCATCGTCGGACTGCAGGCCTCGATGACGAAGGCGCAGACCAGCGCCAAGTTCCGCGCCGACGCGTCCTTCCTGGCCGACCAGTTGATCGGTGTGATGTGGACCGACTCCGCGGCACTGGCAACGCTTGCCAACTACCGCAGCGCGTCCTGCGACGGCTACGCCCGCTGCCTCGACTGGAAAAATCGCCTGGCGAACGCTCTGCCTGGCAGCTCGAGCGTGGTGACGGTCGACACGAGTAACGGCAACGTCACCGTCCAGATCTCGTGGACCGCGCCGCATGAAGGCACCCATACCTACACCACGGCCTCGGCGATCCGGAAATGAAGCCATCCCTTCAACGCGAGTTCCGCGCCCAGCGCGGCTTCAGCCTGGTCGAACTGATGGTGGGCGGGGTGCTCGGCCTGCTGGTGACGATCATCATCCTGCAGGTCATGGCGTTTGCCGAAGCGCAGAAGCGCACCACGACCTCGGGCAGCGACGCTCAGGTCAACGGCGCCCTGGCGCTGTATACGCTCCAGCGCGACGTCGCCATGGCGGGTTACGGCATGAGCAGCACCTTGCGCGGCATCGGGTGCGAGATGCGGGCCCAGCTTGGCAGCGTGAACTTCACCTGGACCCTGGCTCCCGTCACCATCACGGCAGGCGCCAACGGCGCCCCCGACAGCCTCAGCATCCTCGCCTCGTCGGCCAACAGCTTCACGGTGCCGACACGGGTAGTAGTCGATCACCCCCCCACGGCCGCCAACTTCTTCGTCGACGCTACCCTGGGCATCAACGAAGGCGACCTGATGGTGGCCGTGCCGCCAACCGTGGACGCGAACAACTGGTGCAGCGTGATCCAGGTGACCAAGGACCCCAGCAGTGGCGGGGGTAGTGGCAACGGTAACGGCAACGGCGGTGGCCAGGGGCAGAACCAGGTGCTGCACAACTCCGGCAACGACGGTCCATGGAACCAGCCCGGTGGCCACAACATTTTCCCGGCCGCCGGCTATCCCAGCGGCAGCACGCTGATCAACCTTGGCGCCATGGTCGACCGTCGTTACGCCGTCAACGCCGAACGCCTGCAGCTGACGGTCTTCAACACGCGCACCGGCACGTCGTCCACGACCGAGCTCTACCCGCACGTCGTCAACTTGCAGGCTTTTTACGGCAAGGACACCGACGGCGACGGCGTGGTCGATACCTACGACAAAACCACTCCCACGACCAATGGCGGCTGGCTGCAGGTGCGCAGCATTCGCATGGCCATCGTGGCGCGCAGCACGCAGTTCGAGAAAGACGAAGTGACCGCCGCCAATCTTGCCTGGGACGTGGGAACGGCGAGCACGGTGGCGGGCAGCGCCGACTGCGGCACCAGCAAATGCGTGAGTCTGAAGGTCGACGGAATCACCGATTGGAAACACTACCGCTACAAGATCTACGACACCGTTGTGCCGCTGCGCAACCTGTTGTGGTCGGCTTAGCGCGGAGAGCTTTGTGAAAACCGCTATTCGATCCCGCCTCGCCTTGCGTGCCGAGCGCGGCGTCACCCTGTTTGTCGCTCTCATTGCCGTCGTCGCCCTGTCGCTGGCGGCGATCGCCCTGATCCGATCGATTGACACCGGCACCCTCGTCATCGGCAACCTTGGTTTCAAGCAAGACACGACCCGTGCCAGCGACCAGGCGGCCGAGCAGGCGATCGCGTGGATCGCCGCCAATCTCGGCGGCACAGCCTTGCAGAGTGATATCAGTACCCAGGGTTATTACGCCAGCAGCCTGGATGCGCTCGATCCGACCGGCACCCGCAGTTCGTCGACCACCCGTGCTTTGGTCGACTGGAACAACGACAACTGCGCGTGGGCGGCTGCGGGCAGCTTCGGCGGCGGCTGTTTCGGGGCGCGTGCCGCCAACGCCGTGACGGTGGCAGGCGCGGACGGTTATCAGGTGCAGACCTCGTACATCATCACCCGCCTGTGCCCGGCAACCGGGGCCGACTCTGGCATGAACTGCGCCAAACCGGCGCCCGGCGCCGCCAACGAAGGCAGCAAGCGCAGCGGTATCGACTACAGCGAGTACACCCGCTTCACGGCGGGTGCGACTCCGTATTACCGCATCGTCGTTCGCACCGTGGGCGCGCGCAACACGGTGAGCTACACCGAAACCATCGTGCACTTCTGAGCACAACTTGCGATCAGGCCACTCCATGAGATCGACCCCAACGTCGAAGTTCTTCCGTCAAGCTGGTGTCTGCGGCGCGCTGGCGGCTGCTTTTGCGCCCATGGCCTCGGCCACCGATGTCGCCCCGGCACCGCTCGAGACCTCGATGCAAGCGGTGGTCAAGCCCAACGTGATGCTGGTCCTCGACGACTCGGGCAGTATGGCGCGCGACTACATGCCGGACGGAACCAATTCCAGCCGCCTGTGTTTTGGCTATTTCGGCTACAACAAGCTGTTCTACAACCCGGCGACGACTTACGTCGTGCCGAGCCAGGCCAACGGCGACCCGTATCCGAATGCGAGCTTCAGCGGGGCCTGGAACGACGGTTTCAATCCGTCGGCGGGAACCACGGACTTAAGCAAGCTCAGCAATCTAAGTACGCCGGAGTACAGGGTCTGCACGGGCAACGGGAATAACGAGGTCTGCAAGGACACGCACTACTACTACTCCACGCTGAAGGCGGGGGCCGCGGTCGAGTGCAAGAACAGCAACTACGACATCGTCACGACCCTGCCCGACGACCAGAAGCAGAACTACGCCAACTGGTATTCGTATTACCGCACCCGGATCCTGCTGATGCGCTCCTCGGTTGGGCGGGTGTTCAAGTCGGTGGGCGACGGCTACCGCGTGGGTTTTTCCACAATCAGCAACGAAGGGGTCAGCGAAGGCAGAGGCTTTCTCCATGCCCGCGACTTCGATTCGACCCAGAAGCAGTCGTTTTTCGACAAGCTCTACGCCGCGCCGCCTTCGGGTTACACACCCTTGCGTGCTTCGCTGAGCAAGATCGGGCGTTATTACGCCAACAAGGAAGCCAACCAGTCCTACGATCCGGTCCAGTATTCCTGCCAGCAGAACTTCACCATCCTGTCGACCGACGGATATTGGAACGACTCGACCCGCGATGACTACCGCCTCAAGAATCTGAACGGAAACCTGATCGGCAACGTCGATTCGATCAGCGCGAAAGACCCGATCACTCCTGCCACCCCTTTCAACGGCCGCACCAGCCGGTCCAACACCGGGCCGGGCAATACCTTGGCCGATGTCGCGTATTACTACTACGAGACCGACCTGCGCGACTCGTCGCACGGCAATTGCACCGGCGCTATCGCCGATACCCAAGTGTGCGAAAACAATGTCGAAGGCGCAGGGCAGGACAAGGCCACGCACCAGCACATGACGACCTTCGGCCTCGGCCTGGGGGTCGATGGCACCTTGCCTTATGTCGCGAACTACGAGTCCGCCAGTTCCGGTGCGTATTACGACATCGTCCAGGGCACCCGCTTCTGGCCTGACCCGACCGTGGACGAAGACGGCACCCGGATCGACGATCTCTGGCATGCCGCGGTCAACGGGCGTGGCAAGTACTTCAGCGCGAGCGATCCGGCGAGCCTGGTGAAGGGGCTGACCGAAGCCCTAACCGGCATTTCGGCCCGGGTGGGGGCATCGGCGTCGGCGGCCACCAGCACCCTGCAGCCGGTGCAGGGCAATAACGCGGTCTACGTCGCCCAGTACGAAACCGTGAACTGGGTCGGCGATCTGCTCGCCTACACGATTGACCCGAACTCCGGCAGGGTCGACAGCTCGACGCCGGCCTGGTCGGCGAAAGCCAAGCTCAACACCGCCCTCGCCGGGACGGGGCATATCAATCGCAAGGTCTATTTCGGCACCAGCAACAATCAGGGCGTCTGGTCGCGCCAAGTGTTCAACTTCGATACTCTCGACACTGCTGGCCTTAGCTCCCACTTCCAGAACGTCTGCAGCAAGACGCCGGCCTTGTCGCAATGCGCCTCGACACTCAACGCTGACCAGAGAACACTCGCCAACAGCGGCACCAACCTGGTGAACTGGTTGCGCGGCGACGCCGCTTACGAGAGCGGCAGCAATGCCGTCTACCGTGCCCGCACGGCGCGCCTGGGTGACATGGTCAACGCCTCGCCGGTCTACGTCGGACCACCGCCTTTCCAGTACGCCGACACGGGTTACGCCGCTTTCAAGACGGCCAACAAGACGCGCCGGGCCATGATCTACTCCGCCGCCAACGACGGCATGCTGCATGCCTTCGATGCCGACGGGGTCGAGCGCTGGGCCTATGTGCCGCGTGAGGTCATGCCCAAGCTCTACCGCATGGCCGATGCCAATTATTCGGCCAATCACCAATGGAGCGTCGACGGCACGCCGGTGGTGGGCGACATTCAGGTTGGCAGTGGCAACAATGCCGTATGGAAGTCGATCCTCGTCGGCGGGTTCAATGCCGGCGGTCGCGGGTATTACGCCCTCGACATCACCGATCCGCTCGACCCCCAGGTCTTGTGGGAGTTCACCGAGACCGATCTTGGCCTGAGTTTCGGCAACCCGGTGATCGCCAAACGCGCCGATGGCACCTGGGTGGTGATTTTCGCTTCCGGCCTTAACAACGTCGATGCCGGCGACGGCAATGGCCACCTGTACGTGATCAACGCGGCGACCGGTGTGCAGCAGCTGAAGATCTCAACCTACACCGGCGGGACCACCGCCGCCGGCAGCGCCACGAGCCCGAGCGGTCTGGCCAAGATCAACGCCTGGGTCGACAGCGAGGTCGACAACACCGCCAAACGTATCTACGGCGGCGACATGCTGGGCAACGTGTGGCGCTTCGACATCGACAACCGGGTGTTGCCGAACCGGGCCGCTCTGCGCCTGGCCCAGCTTCGGGTCGATGGTGTCGGCCAGCCGATCACGACCAAGCCGGAACTGGCCGAGGTGAATGCCGGTGGTGTAAGAACGCCCGTGGTTTACGTCGGCACCGGTCGTTATCTTGGAACCTCGGACCTGGCCGATACGCAGAAGCAGTCGCTATACGCGATCAAGGACCCGCTCACGGCCAGCGGCTGGGGCGATGTTCGCGCCACCGGTTCGAGCTTCAAGGCGCGGACTCTGACCAGCACTACCGATAAGGGGCCGCGGAAGGCGACGGGCTCTGCCGTCGATTTCGCTACAGACGGCGGGTGGTACATCGATTTCCCGAGCTCAGGCGAACGGGTCAACGTCGACCTCCAGCAGCAGCTCGGCGTGTTGACCGTGGCGACCAACATTCCCAAGAGCGACGCCTGCACGGCGGGTGGCGAGTCCTGGCTCTATCGCTTGAATATTTCGACCGGGCTTGCTCCGAGCAATGCGGCCGACGCGGGTGAGTGGCTGGGCAATGCCATGACGGCCGGTCTGCGCGTCGTGCAATTGACCACCGGACTCACGCGAGCGATCGTGACCGACGCTACCGGCAAGGTGAAAGACGTCGACGGCGGCGGTGGTGGCGGCGGCTCGGCGGCGTCGGCTCGCCGCACGTCTTGGCGCGAACTGGCCGATTGACGCGAACCGTGATGGGGATATGAGCAGAGCAACAGATCGGAGCCTGGGTGCCCGATCGGTTGCTCCCACTCTCGACCTGCTAGACGCTCGAGCGCTTGGAACCGGCTTGCGTTCAGTGCTCTGTCTGGCGGTAGCGCTGGCCCTGCACGCCGGGCTGTTATTGACGGCCATGGCCCAGGGCCCCGCCGTCAAGCCCGGACGGGCCTGGCGGACGGGGGATCCGGTCCAAGTCAAGCTGCAGCCGCAATTGGCGCCAAGATCCGCAGTGTCGAGCGAGCTTGCGGCGCACCCGGCGGAGCACCCGGCCGAAGCCACTTCGGCACGCGGCGCCGAGACCGACGCCCAGCCTGCGCCGGTACCCACAGAGGCTTCCGGTGCCGCGGGCGAAGACAGGTATCTGCCACGGCCTTTGCTGAGCGTCCCTCCGCGCACGCTGGCACCTATCGTAGTGGCCTACCCCGAAGGTTCGGCCCAGCTCGATCACGCCAGCGTGGTCCTTTCGCTCTTTATCGACGAGCACGGGGTGGTGAATCGGGTTCGGGTCGACGAAGGGGAGCAGTTGCCGAAGAGTTTTCAGGAGGCCGCAATGTCGGCATTCCGGGATGCGCGTTTTGCGCCGGGCGAACTCGAACAACAGGCAGTCAAAGCCCATATCCGGGTCGAAGTCCGGTTCGACGCCGGACCGCTCCCCTCCCGCTGACGGCACGCCGGCAATAAAAAAGGGATGGGCCTTAGCCCATCCCTCCCCCATTCCTGCGCCGGCGGCCGCGACCGCCGGTGCAATCATGCCGTGCAGTTTGCTTAGAACATCACGCTCGCGAGGCCGAGACCGGTGGCCACGGCAACGATGGTGGCAACCAGACCCGGGATCATGAACGAGTGGTTCAACACGTACTTGCCGATCCGCGTCGTGCCGGAGGCGTCGAACGAGATGGCGGCCACGAGCGAGCCGTAGGTCGGGATGAAGAAGTAACCGTTGACCGACGGGAACATGGCGATCATGTACTGCGGGGCGATACCCAGCGCCAGGCCCAGGGGCATGACGGCACGGGTGGTCGCGGCCTGCGAGTACAGCAGCACCGACACGAAGAACAACACCGGCGCGAAGGTCCAGGGGTTGGCCTTGGCGATGTCGCCCACGGCGTTGATGATCACGTCCTTGTTGGCGCTGATGAAGCTGTCGCCCAGCCAGGCCAGACCGAAGATGCCCACGAGCGCCACGACACCGGCACGCATGGTCGGGGTCTTGACGACTTCGTTGACGTCGACCTTCGAGGCCACCAGGATCACGGCGGCGATGGCGAGCATCAGGACTTCAAGCACGGTCGCCATGCCCAGGGGCTTGGCCGCGCCAGGGATGGTGCGCAGTTCCGGGATGAAACCGGCAGCCACCGCGACGGCCACGCCGGCGAGGAAGATGTAAGCCGACTTCTTGGCAGCGCTCGAGACCGGGCCGCGTTCTTCGGCCGACTTCGAGGGCGGAACCAGGCCGGCCTTGACGCGGGCTTGGTACTCGGGGTCGTCAGCCAGGTCCTTGCCGAGGTACATCGAGATGAAGCCGGCAACGATCACACCCACCAGGGTCGACGGCACGCAGATCATCATCATCTGCGCCAGGCCCCAGTCGGTCATGTTCGACGCGGCGAACATGCCGATCAGCGCTGCAGTGGCGGCCGAGACCGGCGAGGCGGTGATCGACTGCTGCGAGGCGATCGTGGCCACGGCCATCGGGCGTTCCGGACGGATGCCAGCCTGGTGCGCCACTTCGTAGATAACCGGAAGCAGCGGGTAGACGATGTGGCCCGTGCCGGCCAGGAACGTGAAGGTCCAGGTGGTCAGAGGAGCGACCATCGTCACGTACTTGGGGTTGGCGCGAATGATGCGCTCGGCGATGCGGACCATGAAGTCGATACCACCGGCCGCGTCCATGACGGAAGCGGCGGTGATGACGGCGAGGATGATCAGGAGCACGTCGACAGGAGGTGCGGTTGGGGCAACACCGAACACCGCCATCAGGATGAGGAGGCCAACGCCGCCCCAAACGCCGAGACCGACGCCGCTGTAGCGGGCACCCATGTAGATCGCCGCGAGGACGACTACAAACTGTAGGAAGATTGCGATAGACATGATGGAGTCGGGCAGTCGCGGCTGCCCTTCCTTTCCTCTTGTGTGTTGGTCTTACTAGGGGAGTTACTTCACGAACTCAGGGTTGATCAGATTCTCGAGCGAGAAAGTCTCGTCCCATTGCTGCTGCGTCAAAAGCTTCCGTTCCAGCACCACGATCTGGTGCAGGGACTTACCCTGGGTATAGCCTTCCTTGGCGATCTCCGAGCACAGCTTGTAGCCAAAGTGCGGCTTGAGCAGCGTGACGATGCCGAGCGAGTTCATCACCATTTCCTTGGTGCGATCGGCGTTGGCGGTGATGCCAACCACGCAGTTCTTGTTCAGGCTGTTGACCGCGTTCTCCATCACCTTGATCGAGGTGAAGAGGGCGAAGGTCATCACCGGCTCCATCACGTTCAGCTGAAGCTGGCCGGCCGAGCCCGCCAGCGTCACGGTGGTGTCGAGACCGATGGCGAGGAAGGCGGCCTGGTTGACCACTTCCGGGATCACGGGGTTGACCTTGCCCGGCATGATCGAGCTGCCCGGCTGCATCTGCGGCAGGTTGATCTCGTTGAAGCCGGTGCGCGGGCCCGAGGCCAGCATGCGGATGTCGTTGCAGATCTTGGTCAGCTTGGCGGCAGTGCGCTTGACGATGCCGGAGAGCTGGATGTAGGCGCCAGCGTCCGAGGTGGCCTCGACCAGGTCGCCCGCGAGGATGAACTGAACGCCAGTGATGTCCGACAGGTACTTGGTGGCGAGCGCCGGGTAGCCCGGAGCGGCGGTCACCGAGGTGCCGATCGCGGTGGCGCCCAGGTTGATTTCCTTGAGCAGTTGCTGCACTTCGCGCAGGCGCTCGACTTCCTCGCCCATGGTCGTGCCCCAGCCGTGGAACTCCTGGCCGAGGGTCATCGGCACGGCGTCCTGCAGGTGGGTGCGGCCCATCTTCAGCACGCCCTTGAATTCCTCGGCCTTGGCGAAGAAAGCCTGTTGCAGGTTGGTGATCGCGTCCATGTAGCTGTTCATCCGCAGGATGAGAGCCAGGCGGAACGCGGTCGGGTACATGTCGTTAGTCGACTGCCCGAAGTTCACATGGTCGTTGGGGCTGACGATCGTGTATTCGCCCTTCTTGTGGCCCAGGTGCTCGAGCGCGAGGTTGGCGATCACCTCGTTGGCGTTCATGTTGGTCGAGGTGCCCGCGCCGCCCTGGATGAAGTCGGTCACGAACTGGTCGCGGTACTTGCCGGCGATCAGTTGGTCGCAGGCCCAGATGATCGCGTCGGCAATCTTGGCGTCGAGCACGCCCAGGTCCTTGTTGGCCATCGCCGCGGCTTTCTTGGCATAACCGAGGCCTTGCACGAAGAAGGGCTCTTCCGACATTGGGATGCCGGTGATATGGAAGTTGTCCTTGCCGCGCAGGGTCTGAACGCCGTAATAAACGTCATCAGACAGTTCGCGTTCGCCGAGGAAGTCTTTTTCGATACGGGACATGGTGTTGCTCCTAGTGAATCGAACGGCGTCAAGCCGTATGGCTCGCCACGGGGCGAGCAGGGGGAAAGAAAAAGGGCGCATGCGCAAACGTGCACATGCGCCCGCCGACCTGCCTACCGCGCAGCGCGTCGTGTTTGAACACGGTGCGATGCGCGTTGGGTTCGGAAATGAAAATGCGGCAGGTCATGTCTTAGCAGTCGGTGGCAGCGGGCGGAGCCCGCTGCTCGGTTTCAGAAGGGTTAAACCGCCTTGATGGCGATAGCCTTTTTGGGCGGGGTAAGTTCGGCCGTGCCCTTGATGCCTTGTTCGGCCATTTTGCGGCGGACGAAGGCGATCTGGGTTTTGAGGGGGAGGTCCTTGGGGCAGAAGTCGTGGCAGGCCAGGAGCGACATGCAGCCGAAGACGCCGTTGTCGTCGCCGACGAGTTCGTAGAAGTCGGCGTCGGTGCGGGTGTCGCGCGGGTCGAGGCGGAAGCGGGCGATCTTGTTGAGGGCGACGCCGCCGACGAAGTCGGGGCGCATGCGCACGGTGCCGCAGCCGGCGATGCAGCAGCCGCATTCGACGCAGCGGTCGAGCAGGTAGATCTCCTCGGCCAGGTGGGGGTCCATCGGCGCTTCGATGCGGGTGAGGTCGATCTCCTGGCTCTTCAGGTGGACCCAGGTTTCCATGCGCTCGCTCATGTTGCGCATCCACTTGCCGGTGTTGACCGAGAGGTCACCGATCAGCTCGAAGGCGGGCAGGGGGGCGAGGGTGAACTCGTCGGGCAGGTCGCGCGTGAGGGTGCGGCAGGCCAGGCCGGGCTTGCCGTTGATCATCATCGCGCACGAGCCGCAGATGCCGGCGCGGCAGACGAAGTCGAACTGCAGGCTGGGGTCCTGCTTGTCGCGGATTTCGTTCAAGGCGATGAACAGCGTCATCGAGTCCGATTCCTCGAGCTCGAAGACCTGCATGTGGGGCTTGCTGGCCGGGTCGGCGGGGTTGTAGCGCAGGATGCTGATCTTCAGCAGCCGGTGCTTTTGAGTGGGAGTCTGGCTCATCAATCGGGTCCTCAGAAGCGTTCGTCGATGCGCTCGTTCTTGCCGCGCAGCTCGGCGGGCAGGAGATCCTGGTAGGGCAGGAGAGCGTTCTGGATGGCGAAGCGGTCGGCGCCTTGCGCCTGCAGGTGCTGCTTGATCTGCTCGACCTGGCCCAGGCGCTCGGCGGTGGCGGGGTGGTCGATGTAGTTCTTGGCGCCGTAGCCGCGCCAGCCCGGGGGCAGCTCCATCTTGCCGATGTCGAGCGGCTCGTAGCTGAGGGTGGGCAGGGTGTCGCTGTCGCTCTTCCACGAGGCGAGCGTGCGCTTCAACCACTCGGCGTCGTTGCGCACCGGGAAGTCTTCGCGGAAGTGCGCGCCGCGGCTCTCGGTGCGGGTCATGGCGCCGTAGGCCATGGTGAGCGCGACCTTGAGCATCTTCTGGGTGCGGTAGGCGGTGGCGAGCTCGGGGTTGGCGCCCGGGGCGCCCTTGACGCCGATGTTGCGGCTGCGGATCAGGAGCTGCTCGAGCTCGCCGACGGCCTCTTCGAGGTCCTTGCCGCGGCGGAAGATGCCGACCTTGCTGGTCATGATCTCCTGCATGCGGGTGCGCAGCTTCGTGGCGTCTTCGGTGCCCTTGCCGTTTTGCAGGGCGTCGAGCTTGGCCTGTTCGCGCTTGACGAAGTCGTAGACGGTCGAGGTCGGGATGTCGATCTCGTTTTCGGGGCGCTCGCAGAAGTCGGCCACGAATTCGCCCACGATCATGCCGGCGACCACGGTCTCGGCCACCGAGTTGCCGCCCAGGCGGTTAAAGCCGTGCATGTCCCAGCAGGCGGCTTCGCCGGCGGAGAACAGGCCCTTCAGCTGACGGCTCTGGCCGGTGTGGTCGGTGCGCACCCCACCCATGGTGTAGTGCTGCGCCGGACGCACCGGGATCCACTGCTTGGTCGGGTCGACGCCCAAGAAGTAGTGGCAGATCTCGTAGACCTCGCGCAGGTTGTGCTTGATGTGGTGCTCGCCGAGCAGGGTGATGTCGAGCCAGAGGTGCTCGCCAAAGCGGCTCTTGGCGCCCTTGCCTTGGGCAATGCGCTCTTCCATGCGGCGGCTCACCACGTCGCGCGAGGCGAGTTCCTTCTTCTCGGGCTCGACGTCGGGCATGAAGCGGTGACCGTCGACGTCGCGCAGCAGGCCGCCGTCGCCGCGGCAACCCTCGGTCACGAGGATGCCGGCGGGGAAGATGCCGGTCGGGTGGAACTGCACCGCTTCCATGTTGCCGAGCGTGGCCACGCCGGTCTCGAGCGCGAGCGCATGGCCGATGCCTTCGCAGATCACGGCGTTGGTGGTGACCTGGAACACCTTGCCGGCGCCGCCGGTGGTGATGGCGGTGGCCTTGGCCACGTAGGCGATCAGCTCGCCGGTGATGAGATCGCGCACCACCGCGCCGAAGCAGCGGGCCCCGTCGTGGATCAGGGCGATCGCCTCGACCCGCTCGTGCACCGGGATCGACTCGGCGATGGCGCGGTCGGTCACGGCGTTGAGCATCGCGTGGCCGGTGCCGTCCGAGACAAAGCAGGTGCGCCACTTCTTGGTGCCGCCGAAGTCGCGCTGCGCGACCAGGCCTTGCGCGGCGCCGCGCTCGGTGATGGTGACCTTCTCGCCGTTGATGATGACCTGGCGGTCACCCTGCTGGATCCGGCTCCAGGGCACGCCCCAGGCGGCCAGCTCCCGCACGGCCTTGGGCGCGGTGTTGACGAACATGCGCACCACGTCCTGGTCCGCGCCCCAGTCCGAGCCACGCACCGTGTCTTCGAAGTGGATGTCTTCGTTGTCGCCCTGGCCCTTGATCACGTTGCCGAGCGAGGCCTGCATGCCGCCCTGCGCCGCCTTCGAGTGCGAGCGCTTGGCCGGCACCAGCGACAGGATGATGGCGTCGTGACCGCGGCGCTTGGCGCCCACGGCCAGGCGCAAACCGGCCAGGCCGCCGCCGATCACCAGCACATCGGTGTAGATAACTTTCATTACTTGTTCTCCTTGATCCAGGACGGCCACCAGGCGGGCGCTTCCGCGGCGGGCGGGTTCTGCAGCCAGGCCGGGGTGTAAATCTCATTGGGCGTGTGGCGAATCTCGTAGCCGATCTTCATGTAGGCGGCAAAGGTCAAGAAACCCAGCGCCAGGAAGAAGGCGGTCAGGGCCCACTTCACCTTGGTCAGCGTCTTGCGCGAGGCGTCCGGGTCCTTGCCCTCGAACACGCCCCACTTGACCGCGAGCCGGTACAGGCCGATGCCGCCGTGCAGCTCGACCGCCAGCAGCAGCACCAGGTAGAGCGGCCACCAGCCCGAATAAAAGCGCGTGCCCGACTGGAACGGACCGATCGCGCCCGGGTGCATCAGCATCTGGTAGAGGTGCGGGAAGGCGACGAAAAAGAGAATGAAGCCGGTCACCGCCTGCACCCACCACAGCGTGGTGTCGCCGTGCCGGATCAGCTTGTACTGGCCAATGAAGTTGCGGTACTGCTTGTAGTTGGCGGGGAACTTGCGCATCGCCAGAAAGCCGTGCAGCACGAACGCACAGGCAATGAAGGCCACGATCAGCGAGACGATGATCGGGTAGGCCTTGCCGGCAATGAAATACCCCTCAAACGCCTTGGTCACCGACCACATCACGTCGTTGCCGAGCAAGATGGTCGAGACAAAGAACATGTGACCCCACATGAACAGAGCCAGGATCAGGCCGCTCACGCTTTGCGTGACGTCCATGACCGCCGGCCAGCGGCTCTTTCGGGGGGCATCGGCCAAGCCTACGCCGGCAATCACGGTGCTTGTTTGATTCATTGAAGAATCTCCAGGGACTAGAAAGAAAAAGGTACGGCTTTTCCTCGGCTTTAAAATGCAGCCGATCGACCAAGCAATATCAAACTAAGATGCGTCGACGCGGCGACGTTGCCGCGCGTCAAGCCTGAGTCAGCCCCGCTGAGGAGGACAGAGGCTGAAGTGCCCGATGCGGGCGAGCGTGCGCGAGGCGCGGCGGCGGCGCGGGGTAAGGCGCGACTGCATGCCGTGCGACAGGGCAGCGGAGGAAGAGGGGGTGCGATTGCCGAGCTCGATGGCCCACGCCACATGACCAATACAGCTCTCGCGAGAGCTGTATTTTTGGAAAGCGTCGGTCATGGTCATTTGGGTTTAGTGCGAGTTCGGTAATGAGATGGGGGCGCCCGGTCCAACCGGAATGCCCATCGCCAAACAAGCCAGCATGAAGGGGAGGCGGCCGATCTATAAAACGATCGAATAAGGCAACGCCATGCTTGTTAAACCTTCAATACCGACATCGCTACGGTACCGGCGGGCCTAGGCCGCAACCATAGGGATATACGCCATCCGAGGGGTAATGATGTTCATGGAGCTATCCCCGATGCGGCCAGCCGATCGGTTCGTCTCGTGGGTAATGGCAGGTCGTATAAGCATTGGTCGCGCAGTCGCGAAAAGGCCGCGCATGCAATGCCGCGGCCAACAATCAAAACGCTGTTGCAAAGCTTGAGGCGAAGATGCCGTCGCGCTCGACGGCTGTCTTCGAGGCGAAGGGCAAACCCGGCTTTGTAGATCAAGCACAAACAGCGCCACTCAATCTTTGATAAAAAACAAAAGGGCCAATATCTCGATCCGGTGTTGCGCCGCAGGCACCTGCGGGAATCCCTTCCCGATGGCGACGATCGGATCAGGGCGGCATCGGAAGCCGGCTCGGGTAGCCCGGCACTCATCTCCGATTCCCGCGCAGGCCGTCGCCGTTTCAACGTTGGCGAGCGTTTCGTGTTGACTGTTGGCTCTTGCGTTTTGCCTTGCTTTTGATCGCAAGCAAGTCGATGTTGGGGGGTGCGGGTTTGTTGGGTTGAGCTGGCGCCCGAAAATCTGCTAATGCGAGTCCCCGGCTTTGGCCTTGAGAAGTCCGGCTGCGAGCCAGGCTTCGAACTGCGGGCCGGGCAGGGCTCCGCTGATTCGGTCGACAGCTACACCGGCAGCAAACAAGGCCAGTGTCGGGATGCTGCGGATCGCGAACCGCGCGGCGATCTGCGGGTTGGCGTCGGTGTCGACTTTGGCAAAAATCAGCTCGGGGTGCATCGCCGCCGCCTGCGCAAAGATCGGCGCGAAGCCTCGGCAGGGCGCACACCAGGGGGCCCAGAAGTCGACCGCTACCGGGCGCCGGCTGGCCGCGATCAGACTCGAAAAATTGCTTTCGTCGAGCGTGACTGGTGCGCCGGCGAGCAGTTCGCCTTGGCATTTGCCGCAGGTGGGGGCGTCGTTGAGCCGCGAGTTTTCAACCCGGTTGCGGGCACTGCAGTGGGGGCAAGTGATCAGCATATTTGGCCTGAGATGCGGATATCCCATGGATGGGGGATGTAGCGGAAGTGTCGCGCGCAAGGAGCCCGCACCGCAGGAGGGTAAGTTTGCCCAGATCGCTTGCCAACCTCGAAATGAGCGTTTCGGTCGATAGGGTATGCCCGAGGGGGGCGTAACAGAAACACCGAAGCTCGATCAAACTTCGCACATTCGGTCTGCCCGCAGCAGACCATGCGCGGCAGGCGCGGGATACCCCTGCAGCAACCGCGTTCCGATTGAGGAAGAGCATGAACGTCACCGGACAAGCCCGCACTGCCCCCGACACACGACGCACCGCCGAGACGGACACAAGCGGCGATGGCGAAACGATCGCGCAATTCGAGATGCTGGCGGCCAGCGTGGCCGTTGGCGTGATGGCAGTGAGCGACGGCCGGATCGAACGTGTCAGCCCCGCCGCCGGTCGTATTTTCGACGTGGCGCCCGAAGCGCTGGTCGGCCAGCCCCTGGCGACGGTTTTCGCTTCGGTCGAAGGCATGCATGTCTTCAATGATCGCGTTGCCCATCTGCTCGAGAGGGACGCGCCAGTAGCGCTCGAATGGCGGGCGCGTCGCGCTGACGGGTCGCTGTTCTGGTGTCGTTACCTGCTGTTGACCGAAGTCGAGTCCGACGGTGCGCTGGTGTGGCTGGTCGAAGACATCAATGCGCGCAAAGAGGCCGAACTCGACCAACTGCACGCTCAGGAAGAACTCGAGCTGCAGATGCATGAGGTTCGCCACGAACTGATGTGGTCGAACGAGCGCTTGGTGGCTGAGCTCTACGAGCGCAGCGAAGTCGAAGAACAGAGCCGTCGCAGCCAGTTCTACGATGCGCTGACCCAGTTGCCGAATCGCCAGTTGATCGAAAAGCGGCTCGACGACGCGATCCGCAACCACCAAGCCGGCGGCGATCTGTTGGCGGTCCTGGTGCTCGACTTCGACGGCTTTACCGCGATCAACGAGGCGATCGGCCAGCGCGGCGCCGACGCCGTGCTGGGGCAGGCGGCGCAGCGTCTGCTGATGAACGTGCGAGCGAGCGATCTCGTGGCCCGCACCGGCGCCGACGAGTTCGCCGTGGTCCTGGGCCACTTGCGCGAAGGCGACGACGTTCTGCGCGTGGCGCACAAGCTGGTCGAGGTGCTGGCCGAGCCGTATCGGGTCGACGGCCAAGACGTGGTTCTGACGGCAGCCGCCGGCGCGGTGATCTTCCCCGACGACGGCGCCCAGGCCGAACTGCTCCTGCGCAACGCCGAAGCGGCTCTGGTGCATGCCAAGCGTCGCGGCCGGGGTGCGGTTCAGACTTTCGAGCCACACATGAGCGCGGGGGCGCTGCGCCGGATTCAGCTCGAAGCGGCGCTGCGCCGCGCGATCGACGCCAAGGAGTTCGTCGTCCGTTACCAGGCCCGCATCGATCTCTCGTCGCGCCAGATCGTCGGCGCCGAAGCATTGCTGCGTTGGCAGCACCCGGAGCTTGGTCTGATCGAGCCGGCCGAGTTCATCGGCGTGGCCGAAGACACCGGCCTGATCGCTCCGATCGGAGAAATCGTGCTGGCCGAGGCCTGCACCCAGGCCATGCGCTGGCAGGCCGAGGGCCGCGGCGATATCGCCATCAGCGTCAATCTGTCGCCGCGCGAGTTCCGCGGCCGCGATCTGCTCGCCTCGGTCCAGCAGGCGCTGCAGGCAAGCGGTTTGCCGGCGTCGCGCCTGGCGATCGAAATCACCGAAGCGAGTTTCATGCGCGACCCCGATGCCGCCGAGCGAGCGATCCACGGTCTGCGGGCGATGGGTGTGCGTCTGGTGCTCGACGATTTCGGCACCGGCCAATCGAGCCTGGCCTGGTTGCGGCGCTTCCCGATCGACGCGATCAAGGTCGATGGCGCTTTCGTGCGCGCAGCCGTTGCCAACGACGTCGATCGCAAGATCGTGCAGGCGATTGCAGGCCTTGGCCATGGGCTGGGCCTGCGTGTGATCGCCGAAGGCGTGGAGTCCGAAACCCAGCTCGACCAGGCCCGCGCGTGTGGCTGCGACGAAGCGCAAGGCTACTGGATCGGCCGTCCGGTCGCCGGCGATCACCTCTGGGGCGAGCAGGACTAAATCGCCTGTCTGTCGCCGACGCAGGGCGCAGCCTATGGCTGCGCCCTTTGTTTTTTGCGCGGGTTAGACGGCCGGACAGGGGATTGCTCGCAGCGGCTGCTACCGTCGGCGCGATGCCGATAGACTCACGCCATCAGCCACAGGAGTCACGCCATGAACAAGGAAATCGTCTCGACCAAGGCTGCCCCGGCCGCCATCGGCCCCTACTCGCAGGCGGTCAAGGCGGGAACGGTGGTCTACACCTCGGGTCAGATCGGCCTCGACCCGGTCAGCGGCGAACTGGTCCCGGGTTTCGAAGCCCAAGTCCGTCAGGCCTTTGCCAACCTCGAGCAGGTGGCGCAAGCCGCCGGCGGTTCGCTCGCCAACGCCGCCAAGTTCACGCTGTTCCTGACCGACCTCGGCCAGTTTGGCGTCGTCAACCAGATCATGGGTGAACTCGTGCCCCAGCCCTACCCCGCGCGTTCGACCGTGGGCGTGGCGAGCCTGCCCAAGGGCGCAGCGTTCGAGGTCGAAGCCATCCTCGTGATCTGACTTTGCCGCGCGCCAGCAAGCTCGAAACCGGAGCGGACGCTCCGGCCGAAGCGGCGCCGGCCAAGCTGGCGCCGCTCAAGGCGCGGCTCGCCCGCCTCGGGCTGGTGCGCGACTGGGACTACGTCCTGCACCTGCCGCTGCGTTACGAAGACGAGACCCGCATCACTCCGATCGCCGAGCTGCTGCCCGGGGTCGAGGCGCAAGTCGAAGCCGAGGTGATCCGCTCCGAAGTGAGCTACCGCGGCCGCAAGCAGCTCACCGCGGTGGTGCGCGACGACAGCGGCCTGCTGCAGCTGCGCTTCATCCATTTCTACGCCTCGCAAGTCAAGCAGCTTGAAGCCGGCCGCCGCGTGCGGCTGTTCGGTGCGATGCGCGACGGCTACACCGGCCCGGAGATGATCCATCCGCGGGTCCGTTCGGCCGAGGGCGAAAAGCCTTTGCCGGGCGCGCTGACCCCGGTATACCCAGCAGGTGAGGGCATCACCCAGACCTGGCTGCGCAAACGCATCGCCCGCGCCTTGCTCGATGTCGACATCCGCGACCTGGTGCCACGCGAATGGCGCGAACGCCTGGCCTTGCCCGAGCTGCGGGCCGCGATCGAGCGCCTTCACCGCCCGCCGCCGGGCGCCGACCAGACTGCGCTTTCCGAGCGCACCGATGCCGCCTGGGCCCGCCTCAAGTTCGACGAACTCCTGGCGCAGCAGCTCGCCTTGCGCGAGTCGCGGGTGTTGCGCGAGGCTGGCCGCGCGCCGTCCTTGCCAGCGCCGGTGCCGGCGCGCCTGGTGGCGCAGCTCAACGCCGCCTTGCCGTTCCGCCTGACCGGCGCGCAGGAGCGGGTGTGGCGCGAGGTGGCGGCCGACCTGGCCGCAGAGCGGCCCATGAACCGGCTGGTGCAAGGCGACGTCGGCAGCGGCAAAACCGTGATCGCGGCACTGGCGGCCGCGCGCGCCGTCGAGTGCGGCTACCAGGCCGCGCTGATGGCGCCGACCGAGATCCTGGCCGAACAGCATTTCCGCAAGATCGCGCAGTGGCTGGAGCCGCTCGGGGTCCGCATTGCCTGGCTCGCCGGGCGCCTGAAGGCGAGCGAAAAGGCGGCGGCGCAGGCCCAGGTGACGGCGGGCGAAGCCGACCTGATCGTCGGCACCCACGCCCTGATCCAGGACGCGGTGAGTTTTCCGCGCCTGGGGCTGGCGATCGTCGACGAGCAGCACCGCTTCGGCGTGGCGCAGCGCCTCGCCCTGCGCACGCCGGTCGAGGGCCGAGTGCCGCACCTGCTGATGCTGTCGGCCACGCCGATCCCGCGCACGCTGGCGATGAGCTACCTCGCCGACCTTGACGTCTCGGTGATCGACGAGATGCCTCCCGGACGCCAGCCGATCACGACCAAGCTGGTGGCGATGCGGCGCAAGGACAGCGTGGTCGCCAGCATCCGCGCCGAGGTGGCCCAGGGTCGTCAGGTCTACTGGGTGTGTCCGCTGATCGAGGCGAGCGACGAACTCGAGCTCAATGCCGCCACCGAGACCTTCGAGCAGATCTCGGCCCAGCTGCCCGAACTTGTCGTCGGCCTCCTGCACGGGCAGCTGCCGGCGGTCGACAAGGCGGCCGTGATGGACGCTTTCGTCCGCGGCGACATCCAGGTGCTGGTGGCGACCACGGTGATCGAGGTCGGAGTCGACGTGCCCAACGCCACCTTGATGGTGATCGAACACGCCGAACGTTTCGGCCTGGCCCAACTGCACCAGCTGCGCGGCCGGGTCGGCCGCGGCGGTGGCACCAGTTTTTGCATCCTGCTTTTTGATGAACCCCTGTCGGAGACTGCGCGCGAGCGGCTCAAGGTGATCTACGAAACCACCGACGGCTTCGAGGTGGCGCGGCGCGATCTGGCGATTCGCGGCCCGGGCGAGTTCCTCGGCGCGCGCCAGTCGGGCCTGCCGATGCTGCGTTTTGCCGATCTGACCGAGGACGCCGCTCTGGTCGAGCAGGCGCGCGAGCTGGCCGATGCCTGGCTCGCCTCGGACCCGAAGGCCGCGCACGAACACGCGCGTCGCTGGTTCGAGGGACGACAGGGTTTTCTGGCGGCCTGAGCGCCGCGGGACACACGAACCTAGAGGTAGCCTGGAATGACGCTGACCGAACTCAAATACATCGTTGCGGTGGCGCGCGAGCGGCATTTCGGCCGCGCCGCCGACGCCTGTTTCGTCTCCCAGCCCTCGCTGTCGGTGGCGGTGAAGAAGCTCGAGGACGAGCTCGGGGTCCTGATCTTCGAGCGCCGTTCGCAGGAGGTGACGCTGACCGCGCCGGGCGAGCGCATCGTCGCCCAGGCCCAGCGCGTGCTGGACGAAGCCAAGCGGGTCAAGGAAATCGCAGCGCAGGGCAAGGACCCGCTGGTGGGCCCCTTGCGGCTGGGGGTGATCTACACGATTTCGCCCTACCTGCTGCCGGGGCTGGTGCGGCAGCTGATGGACGACGCGCCGCAGATGCCGCTGCTGCTGACAGAGAACTTCACGGTCAGGCTGCTCGAACTGCTGCGCAATGGCGAGATCGACGTCGGCATCATGGCGCTGCCACTGCCCGAGACCGGCATGATGGTCCAGCCGGTCTACGACGAGAAGTTCGTGGTGGCGGTGCCGCGCCACCACCCCTGGGCGCAGGCCAAGACGGTGGCGAGCACCGACCTCAAGCAGGAGACCATGCTGCTGCTGGGCGCCGGGCATTGCTTCCGCGATCAGGTGCTCGAAGTCTGCCCCGAGATGGCGCGGTACTCGGCGACGGCCGAAGGCATGCAGAAGACCTTTGAAGGCTCGTCGCTCGACACCATCCGCCACATGGTGGCGTCCGGCCTGGGCGTGACCGTGTTGCCCACGAGTTCGGTGCCGGAGAAGCCGCCGCGTGACTCGCTCATCAGCTACGTGCCGTTTTCTTCGCCGGTGCCGGATCGCCGCGTCGTCCTGGTGTGGCGCAAGAGTTTTACCCGCAGCGCGGCCATCGATACTCTGCGCGCCGCCATTGCCAAGGTCGAGATGAACGGGGTGGTCCACCTCGATCTGCCGGCGGCAGTAGCCTGAAGCGGGCGGCCGGGCCGGCAGTGAGGAGAGCCGAGGGCGCGGGTGGACCTACAGTGGCGGTGTTTGCTGCTGACCTAGGAGACAAGCAATGCCCGCCAGAAACATCGTCAATTCCGGCATCGGCCTGACCGACGAGGCGCGCCGCAAGGTGGCCGACATGCTCAACCATCTGCTCGCCGACGAGTTCGTGTTGTATGCCAAGACCCGCGGCTTCCACTGGAACGTGGTGGGTCCGCATTTCGGTCCCCTGCATGCCTTGTTCGAGTCGCAATACGAAGCGCTCGACGAAACCATCGACGAGGTGGCCGAACGCGCCCGTGCGCTCGACGGCCGCGCCGCCGGTTCGCTCGGAGAGTTCATGCAGCTCACCCGTCTCAAGGAAGCGAGCGGAGCCCTGAGCGACACGCAGATGATTGCAGCGCTGCTGGCGGACCACGAGGCGCTGGTGCGTGTGCTGCGCGGAGCAGCGGCGTTTGCGGGCGAACTGGGAGACGCCGGCAGCGAAGATTTCCTGGTCGGGCTGATCGAGCGCCACGAGAAAACCGCCTGGATGCTGCGCGCCCACCTGGCTTAGCGAGGGCCAAGCAAAAGGGGCTGCGCGAGCAGCCCCCTTGCGTTTCCGTTTCGGCCCGCAGCGAGCGGACCGCGAGCGCTTAGATGCGCACGCGTTGCGTCGTGGTCGGGTCGAACCAGTGCATGGCCTCGGCGCTGAAATTCAGCTTGACGGTGGTGCCAGCGTCCGGCGTCGGCACGTCGCCCACCCGCACGATGATCTCCTGACCGGCGATGCGGCCGTGGATGAGGTGGTCCGCGCCGAGCGATTCGACGGTCTCGACTTCGAAGTCGGTGGCGTCGCCGCCGAAATGCAGGTGTTCCGGGCGGATGCCGAGGATCAGCGAGCGGCCGGCGAGCGCGGTCACGGGCGCCGGCAGCTGGATGCCCGACCCCTGTTCGGTCTCGAAGCGTTGGCCGTCGGCACTGACGCGGCCGGTGATCAGGTTCATCGGGGGCGAACCGATGAACGAGGCGACAAAAGTCGTCGCCGGGTCGTGATAGACCTCGGCCGGGGTGCCGACCTGCTCGGCGCGGCCGCCGTTCATGACGATCATGCGCTCGGCCAGGGTCATGGCCTCGACCTGGTCGTGAGTGACGTAGAGGCTGGTCGTGCGCAGCCGGCGGTGCAGCTTCTGGATCTCGAGCCGGGTCTGGACGCGCAGCTTGGCGTCGAGGTTGGAGAGCGGCTCGTCGAACAGGAAGGCGGCGGGCTCGCGCACGATCGCCCGTCCCATCGCCACGCGCTGGCGCTGGCCGCCCGAGAGTTGCTTGGGACGGCGGTCGAGCAGCTTGCCGAGTTCGAGGATGGCAGCGGCCTCGTCGACGCGGCGCTTGATCTCGTCGGCCGGAACCCGGCGGATCTTCAGGCCGTAAGCCATGTTCTCGAAGACCGTCATGTGCGGGTAGAGCGCGTAGTTCTGGAACACCATGGCGCAGTCGCGGTCCTTGGGCTCCAGGTTGTTGACGACGCGTCCGCCGATGTCGATTTCGCCGCCGGTGATGGGCTCTAGGCCCGCCACCATGCGCAGCAGGGTCGACTTGCCGCAGCCGGAGGGGCCGACGATGACGATGAACTCGCCATCGGCGATGGAAAGGGAGATGCCGTGAACGACGGCGTTATCACCGTAGCTCTTGCGGACTTCGCGAAATTGGATGGCAGCCATGATTCTCTTACTTTTCCGTGTCCACCAGGCCCTTGACGAACCAGCGTTGCATCACCAGCACCACGACCGCGGGCGGGATCATGGCAAGGATGGCGGTGGCCATGATGAGGTTCCATTCGTTGGCAGCATCGCCGCCGCCGATCATTCGTTTGATACCGATGACGATGGGGTACATGTCCTCGGTGGTCGTCACCAGCAGCGGCCAGAGGTACTGGTTCCAGCCGTAGATGAACTGAATCACGAACATCGCCGCCACGTTGGTGAGCGAAAGCGGCAAGAGGATCGAGAAGAAAAAACGCATCGGGCCGGCGCCGTCGATGCGCGCGGCTTCGGCCAACTCGTCGGGTACCGTCATGAAGAACTGACGGAACAGGAAGGTGGCCGTGGCCGAAGCGATCAGCGGCAGGATCAGGCCGCCCCAGGTGTTGAGCAGGTGCAGGCTTGCCATCACCTCGTAGGTCGGGGCGATGCGCACTTCCACCGGCAGCATCAGGGTGACGAAGGTCATCCAGAAGATGAAGGTGCGGCCGCGGAACTTGAAATACACCACGGCAAAGGCCGACAGCAGCGAGATGATGATCTTCCCGATCGAGATGCCGAGCGCCATCATGAGGCTGACGAACATCATGCGGTCGACCGGTGCGCGCGAGGCCGTGCCGCCGCCTTCGAACAGGATCTGCGAGTAGTTCTCGATCATGTGCGCGCCGGGCAGCAGCGACATCGGCGCCTGTTCGACCTCGACCGCGGTCTGGGTCGACGCGATGAAGGCAATGTAGACGGGGAAGGCGACCATCAACACGCCGAAGATCAGCGTGAGGTGGGTGAGGAACTTGAGCCAGGGGCGTTGTTCAATCATGTCAGTAGTTCACCCGGCGCTCGATGAAACGGAACTGGACCACGGTGAGGGCGATCACAATCACCATCAGGACCACGGACTGGGCGGCCGACGAGCCGAAGTCCATGCCCTTGAAGCCGTCGTGGAAGACCTTGTAGACGAGGATGTTGGTGTCCTGGCCGGGGCCGCCCATGGTGGTGGCGTCGACGATCGCGAACGTGTCGAAGAAGGCGTAGACGATGTTGACCACCAGCAGGAAGAAGGTGGTGGGCGACAGCAGCGGGAAGACCACGCTCCAGAAGCGGCGGAACGGGCCGGCGCCGTCGATGGCGGCGGCTTCGAGCAGCGATTTCGGGATAGCCTGCAGGCCGGCGAGGAAGAAAACGAAGTTGTAGCTGATCTGCTTCCAGACGGCAGCCATGACGATCAGCAGCAGGGCCTGATTGCCGTTGAGCAGATAGTTCCAGTCGATGCCGATCTTCTTGACCGCGTAAGCAACCACGCCCATGGTCGGGTTGAACATGAACAACCACAGAACGCCGGCGATGGCGGGGGCGACGGCATAGGGCCAGATCAGCAGCGCTTTATAGCCGCTTGCACCCTTGATCACGCGGTCGGCGCAGACGGCAAACAGCAGCGAGAGCGAAAGCCCGACCACCGCTACGGCGACCGAAAACACCACCGTCACCTTGAATGACGCGAGATAGTTCGGATCGGCGAACAGGGTCTTGAAGTTTTCCAGACCGACGAACTCGACCGAAGTGCCGAAGGCGTCTTGCATCAAAACGCTCTGGTAGAGCGCCTGGCCCGCCGGCCAGAAGAAAAAGATGAGCGTGATCGCTATCTGCGGGGCGACCAAGGCGTAGGGCAGCCACGGGCTGCGAAAGACGGCGCGTTTTTCCACGGGGATTCGAAAGCAAAAAGGGGAAGGGGCCACCGGTAGTGGCCCCTTTCTCCAAGATTACACCATCAGCGGGACGTCTTTTCGAAACGCTCGAGCTGTTCGTTACCGCGCTTGACGGCCTCGTCGAGCGCCTGCTTGGCGTTCTTCTTGCCCGACCACACGTTTTCAAGCTCCTCGTCGACGATGGTGCGGATCTGCACCATGTTGCCGAGGCGGATACCGCGCGACTTGTCCGTGGTCTTGACGATCATCTGCTGGACCGCGGTGTCGGTGCCGGGGTTCTTTTCGTAGAAACCCGACTTCTTGGTCAGTTCGTAGGCTGCCGTCGTCACCGGCAGGTAGCCGGTCTTCTGGTGGCTCTCGGCCTGAATCTCGGGCTTGTTCAGGTAGTTGAAGAAGTCGGCCACGCACTTGTATTCAGGCTGCTTCTTGCCGGCCATCACCCACAGGCTGGCACCGCCGATCACGGTGTTCTGCGGAGCACCGGCGACGTCGGCGTAATACGGCATCTGCGCAATGCCGAAGTCGAACTTGGCGTTGCGCTTGGTGTTGCCGTAGGCCGACGACGAACCCATGTTCATCGCGCATTCGCCCGAATAGAACGCCGCGTCCGGAATGTTGCCGCGGCCCTTGTAGACGAAGGTGCCTTGCTTGGCCATGTTGGCCAGGTTCTCGATGTGGCGGACGTGCAGCGGCGAGTTGAAGTCGAGGCGAGCCTTGACGCCGCCGAAGCCGTTGTTGAGCGTGGCGAACTCGGAGTTGTGCCAGGTCGAGAAGCTCTCGAGCTGGGTCCAGCCCTGCCAGCTGGTGGTAAGCGGGCACTTCTCGCCGGCGGCCTTGAGCTTGGCCGCGGCCAGGCTGACGTCGGTCCAGGTCTTGGGAGGCTTGTTGGGGTCGAGGCCAGCCTTCTTGAAGGCGTCTTTGTTGTAGTAGAAGACCGTGGTCGAGCTGTTGAGCGGGTAGCTCATCATCTGACCATTGGGGGCGGTGTAGTAGCCGACCACTGCCGGGACGTAGATCTTCGGGTCGAACTTGTAGCCAGCCTTGGCCATCACTTCGCCGGCGGGAACGATGGCGCCCTTGGCGCCCATCATCGTGGCGGTGCCGACTTCGAACACCTGAAGGATGTGCGGCGAGTTGCCGGCGCGGTGAGCGGCGATCGCGGCCGTCATCGAGGCGTCGTAAGTGCCCTTGTAAGTGGGACTGACCTTGCATTGCTTCTGGCTGTCGTTGAAGCCTTGAGCCAGGCCGTTGATCCAGTCGCCGAGCGCGCCGCTCATCGAATGCCACCACTGGACTTCGGTCTGGGCGGCTGCCGGTTGGGCCAACATCGCGCCTGTTGCGAGGACTGCGACGACGATCGTCTTGTGCACCATGAATCGGTCTCCAAACGTTGCGGGGCTGCAGTATGCAACCCCGGGATGACGAGGCTGCTACGATAACGGCCACATCCACAGTGCAGCAATGCGACGCTTAAGCGTCGTCCGTTCGTCTTGCTCAAGATCAGTCTTTATGCCCGCCTGATCCGGTTCGACAAACCGGTAGGCACCTTTCTTCTGCTATGGCCGACCCTGGGCGCCTTGTGGATCGCCGCTGACGGCCGGCCCAGCCTTGGCCTGGTCCTGATCTTCCTGGCCGGCACTTTCCTGATGCGCTCGGCCGGTTGCGCGGTCAACGACGCGGCCGATGCCGAGTTCGACGCCCACGTCGAACGGACCCGGGAGCGCGTGGTGGCCACCGGGGCACTCGCCCGCGGCGAGGCCATCGCCGTGGCGGGCGTGATGGCCGCCGCCGCCGCGCTGCTGCTGATTCCGCTCAACGCTCCGACGCTGCGCCTGGCGCTGGTGGCGCTGGCCGTGTCGGCGACCTACCCGCTTTTCAAGCGTTTTTTCCCTATCCCTCAGCTCTACCTCGGCGTGGCCTTTTCCTTTGGCATTCCGATGGCTTTTGCCGCCGTGCTGGGCGCGGTGCCGCCGCTGGGTTGGCTGATGTTTATTGCCAATCTGTTCTGGGTGGTCGCCTACGACACGGAATATGCGATGGTCGATCGTGACGACGACATCCGGCTCGGCGTGCAATCCTCCGCCGTATTTTTCGGCCGCGCCGATGTGGCGATCATCATGGCGTGTTACGCGGCGTTCCTGGCGATCATGGCGGTGGTGGGGCTGGAACTGGGGGCGGGCTGGCCGTTCTGGCTGGGGCTGTCTGCCGCCGCCTGCCTGACCGTGGTGCATTACCGCTGGATCCGAGACCGCGCGCGGGCTGGCTGCTTTCGCGCTTTTCGCCACAACAACTGGGTCGGGCTTGCGGTTTTCGCCGGCATCGTCGCCGACTACGCCTTCGCCTGATCAGGCGCTCTCTCTCAGCATCACCTCGAACCCGAGGTTTTCGGATCGGGCTTCGACCGTTTCGCCACGGATCAGGGCCAGCAGTCGTTCGGCCGCGCGGCGGCCGATTTCGGCGCGTGGCGTCCTGACAGTGGTGAGCGTGGGCGACAGCCAGGCAGCAAACGGCAGATCGTTGAAGCCGGCGATCGCCAGCTGTTCCGGCACGGCAATGCCGAGCGCACGCGCGCGCGCCAAGGCGCCGGCGGCAAGGTCGTCGTTGCCGAAGAAAATCGCGTCGGTGTCGGGGGCGGCCGCGAGCAGGCGATCAAGGAGTTGAGCGCCGAGCGCCGGTGAGGACGGTTCGGGCGAGAGGATCTCGCGCGCCGGTGACCAGTGGCCGGCTTCGATGGCGGCGCTGCGCCAGCCTTCGGCCCGTTCGATCGTGCGGCGGTCGAGCTGAGCGCCGACAAAACCGATCCGCTCGCGTCCGCGCGCGCTCAGGGCGTCGACCAGGGCGCGTGCCGCTGCACGTTGGTCCAATCCGACGCTGTGGAGGTTGGGCGCCGGCGCCAGGTCCATCATGTAGACCACGGGTGTGGTGGTCTCGGCAAGCAGGCGGGCCGCCGTGGGCGTGCGTTCGAAACCGGCCAGAAGCAGGCCGCTGGGAGCGGCGGCCAGATGCGAGCGCAGCAACCTTTCCTCGTCGGCCGCGCGGTAGTGGGTGTTGCCGATCAGCAACTGCAGGCCGGCGCTGTCGCAGGCTGCCTGAACCGATTCGAGCAAATCGACGAAGACGGCATTGGCCAAGGAAGGCACGAGCGCCACTACCGTAGGCGAGCGGCGCGAGGCGAGCGCGCGGGCGGCGGGGTCGGGCACGTAGTCAAGCGCCGCCACCGCGTCGAGAATGCGGGAACGCAGTTCCGGTTGGACGAGTTCCGGACGATGGAGTGCGCGAGAAATGGTGATAGCGCTAACACCGACGGCCGAAGCGACGTCGCTGAGCGTCTTTCGGCGCGGTTTGCTTCGGTTTCCTGGGGAGGAACTCGAATTGTCGGAAATGGGACGAGCTGGCACAGCGCCTCTCGAATTGTCCTTGAACAATGATAGCGCTAACATTCGACGATGTCCGTGGTTCGCGATTCGGCAGTGGTCGTGGTGATGGGCGTAGCAGGATCGGGGAAAACCGAAGTCGCCCGAGAGATTGCTGCGCGGCTTTCGCTCGACTATGTTGAGGGTGACGCGTTCCATCCGCCGGCCAACGTGGCCAAGATGAAGTCCGGCCAGCCTCTGGTCGACGACGACCGCTGGGGCTGGCTCGACGCGCTTGGTGCCGAAGCCGGCCGTCACCGTGGCGGCTGCGTCATCGCCTGTTCCGCCTTGCGTGCGGTCTACCGCCAGCGCCTGCGCGCGAGCATCGGCGAACGGATCACCTTCGTATTTCTCGACGCGCCGGCGCCCGTGGCCGCGGCGCGAGTCTTCGCCCGCCCCGGGCATTTCATGCCGGCTTCCCTGGTCGAGAGCCAGCTCGCCACGCTCGAGCGGCCCGACGCCGAGCACGATGTCATCACGATCGACGCCACTCTGCCGCTGCCGGCGGTGGTCGTCGCCGCTGAAACCGCACTGTCGGCGCGCCTGCGCCTGACCGGAGCCCCCCGGTGAACTCCCCTCTCGCTGAGCCGCGCTGGATGCGCGCGGCCGACTGGCTGATGGCTGTCGCGCTTGCCATCATGGTCGTGCTGGTTTTTGCCAATGTGGTGTTGCGTTACGGTTTTGGCACCGGGATCGCCTCGGCCGAAGAACTGTCGCGCCTGCTGTTTGTCTGGATGGTTTTCATCGGCGCCACCGTGGCCTACCCGCGCGGCGAGCAGATGGCTTTCCTCGGCTTGCTGGCGCGGTTCAAGGGCGTCAAGTTGCTGATCGCGACCCAGCTGGTCCACGTCGCCGTCCTGCTCGCTTGCGTGCTGGTCGGCTGGGGCGCTTGGCAGCAAGTGGTGATCGGCTTTGCCAGCAAGAGCGTGGTCTTGGGTTATCCGATGGCCTTGTTGCCCCTGCCTGCGTTGCTGAGCTCGATCTGCATCGGCATCGCCGCCGCCATCGACATCGTGCGCCGCCGGGCGCTGATCGTCGGCCACGAGATCCCGGAGGGTGACTATGAATGAAGGACCCGCCGCGATCGCTTTTATCGTCGTCATGCTCGGCCTGATGGGCCTGGGCGTGCCGATCGCGTTTTCGCTCATCCTTACCGGCGCCGCGATGGCGTGGATCCTGGGTTTCTGGGACACGCAGCTGTTTGCCCAGAACCTGGTCGGCGGGGTCGATTCCTTCCCCCTGCTCGCCGTTCCGTTTTTCATTCTTGCCGGCGAACTGATGAACGCGGGCGGGCTCTCGCGCCGCATCATCGAACTGGCCCAGGCCTGGGTCGGCCATATCCGCGGCGGTCTGGGCTACGTGGCGGTCGGCGCCGCAATCCTGATGGCCTCGATGTCGGGGTCGGCGATCGCCGACACGGCCGCCCTTGCCACGATTCTTCTGCCCATGATGCGCCAGCAGGGCTATCCGCTTGCCACTTCGGCCGGCCTGCTCGCCGCTGGCGGCATCATCGCGCCCATCATTCCGCCCTCGATGCCCTTCGTGATCTACGGCGTGACCACCAACACCTCGATCACCCAGCTCTTCCTGTCGGGCATCGTGCCCGGCCTGCTGATGGGCATGGTGCTGATTTTTGCCTGGCGCATCCAGATGCGCTCGCTGCAGCTGCCCGCGGGCGACAAGCTGCCGTTGACGGCGCGGCTCAAGGCCACTGGCAGCGCCTTCTGGGCCTTGATGATGCCGGTCGTGATCATCGGCGGCATGAAAAGCGGGGTCTTCACCCCGACCGAGGCGGCGGTGGTGGCCGCGGTCTACGCGATGGCGATCTCGGCTTTTGTCTATCGCTCGATCACCTGGGAGACGATAGGCGTGGTGCTGAGGCGCTCGGCCAAGACCACGGCGGTGGTGCTCTTCCTTGCTGCCGGTGCCGCCGTGACCTCGTACATGGTCACTCTGGCGGATCTGCCGACCACGCTGACCGGCTGGCTCGGGCCGCTGGTCGACAACCCGCGCGTCCTGATGGCGGCGATGATGGTGCTACTGGTGCTGGTGGGCACGGCGCTCGATCTCACGCCGACCATCCTGATCTTTGCTCCGGTGCTGCTGCCGATCGCGGTCAAGGCCAACATCGACCCGGTCTACTTCGGTCTCATGTTCATTTTGAACGGCGCCATCGGCCTGATCACGCCGCCGGTGGGTACCGTGCTGAACGTCGTGGCCGGCGTCGGACGCATGCCGCTCGGCCAGGTTGTGCGTGGCGTCAACCCCTACCTGCTGGGCTACATCATCCTGATGGCCGTGCTGGTGGTCTTCCCCGAAATCGTGACGGTGCCCGTCAAACTGATGCGTTGAACGGCCCCGTTTTTTTGAAGGCGCTCGAGCGCCGTTCCCCCAGGAGAACCTGATGAAACTCATCCGCCTGATGCTGGCTGCCGTGATTGGCACCATGCTCGCCGGCCAAGCCATGGCCCAGGTGCAACCGCGCCTGATCCGTTTCGGCTACGGCCTCAACGAGCAAAGCAACCAGGGCCGCGCCGTCAACTTCTTCGCCCAGGAAGTGAAGAAGCTCTCGGGTGGCAAGATGGTGGTGCGCGCCTTCCCGGCCGCGGCGCTCGGCCCCGACGTGCAGATGCAGCAGGCCCTGGCCGGCGGCGCGCAGGAGATGATGGTCGGCTCGACCGCCACCCTGGTCGGCATGACCAAGGAAATGGGGCTGTGGGACATCCCCTTCCTGTTCTCGAGCGCGGCCGAAGCCGACAAGGTGCTCGACGGCCCGATCGGCCGCAAGGTCATGAACAAGCTCGAAGACAAGGGCCTGGTCGGTCTGGTCTACTGGGAAAACGGCTTCCGCAACATGACCAACTCGAAGCGCCCCATCACCAAGATGGAGGACTTCGCCGGTGTCAAGCTGCGCGTGATGCAGAACCCGGTCTACCTCGAGACCTTCCAGGTGCTGGGCGCCAACGCGATTCCGCTGCCTTTCCCCGAGCTCTTCCCCGCGCTCGAGACCAAGGCGGTTGACGGCCAGGAGAACCCCTTCAACACCATTCTGTCGTCCAAGTTCTACGAAGTTCAGAAGTACCTGTCGGTCACCAACCACGTTTACGCGCCGTGGATCATGACGGTCAGCAAGAAGTGGTGGGACGGCCTGTCGAAGGACGAACGCGCCATCATCATCAAGGCGGCCGAGGCCGCGCGCGACTACGAGCGCAAGGACACCCGCGCCGAAGCCGCCAAGGCCGTGGGCGACCTCAAGGCCAAGGGCATGGTGATCAACGAAGTGGCGCCCGCCGAAATGGCCCGCATGCGCGACGCCGCCAAGCCGGTGATCGAGAAGGCGGTCGCCAACATCGGTCCGGATCTCTACAAGGAGACCCAGGCCGAAATCGCGAAGATCCGCTCGGGCAAATAAGCTCGGGCCGAGTCAACAAAAAGGGACGCCGCTGGCGTCCCTTTTTGTTGGTGCAGATCGGCCGTGGGCAGGCTCAGGCTGCGCCGAACTCGTCGCCGAGCTCGGTCGCACGGCGGTCGGCCGCGGCTACGGCGCGGCAGATGATCTCGCGCAGACCGGCTTCCTCCATCACGGCGAGAGCAGCGGCGGTGGTGCCGCCCTTGGAAGTGACTCGTTCGCGCAACACGGCGGGGGAGTCATGCGACTGGGCGGCGAGCTGGGCCGCGCCGGTAACCGTGCCGATGGCCAGGTGCCGCGCTTCGTCGGGCGGCAGGCCGCGCGCGATGGCGGCGGCTTCGAGCGCCTCGATAAACAGGAAGACGTACGCCGGGCCGCTGCCGGAGACCGCGGTGACCGCATCGAGCTGGGCTTCGTCGTCGAACCACACCACTTCGCCCGCGGCTTCGAGCACGCGCCGGGCCAGCTCCTTGCTTGGGTCCGGCACCGCCGCCAGGGCGGCCACGCCGGTGATGCCGGCACCGATCAGGGCTGGCGTGTTGGGCATGGCCCGGATCACCTGCTCATGCCCGACCCAGCGCGCAATGTCGCGCGCGCGCACGCCGGCAGCCACCGACAGCAAGGGGGTCGAACGCGCGAAGCCGGCGCAAGCGGCCACCGCCTCGTGCATCTGCTGCGGCTTGACCGCGAGCACCAGCAAGGCGACCTCGCTCACCCAGGCGCCGGCGCAGGCGTGGGTGAGCACGCCCAGCCCGGCCGCGAGTTCCTCCCGCCGCTTCTCCTTGGGTTCGAGCACGGCAATGTCGGCCGCCGGGAAACCGGCGCGGATCATGCCGCCGATCAATGCAGTGGCCATGTTGCCGCCGCCGATGAAGCCCACTTTCATGACCTGCCTCCGAAAATCGCGGTGCCCACCCGCACCAGGGTTGCACCTTCGGCGATAGCCGCGTCGAGGTCGCCGCTCATGCCCATCGACAAGGTGTCGATCGCGTAGCCCTCGCTGCGCAGGCGTTCGTACAGTTCGCGCATGCGGGCGAAGGGCTCACGCTGGCGCTGCAGGTCGGTCGCGGGCTCGGGGATGGCCATCAGCCCGCGCAAGCGCAGTTGCGGCTGCGCCGCGACCACCGCGGCGAGCGCCGACACCTCGCCCGGCAGCAGGCCGCTTTTGCTGTCTTCCTCGCTGATGTTGACCTGGAGCAGGACATTGAGCGGCGGCCGGTACGCCGGTCGCTGCTCGGCCAGGCGCAGGGCGATGCGCTCGCGATCGACCGACTGCACCCAGTCGAAGCGTTCGGCCACGCCGCGGGTCTTGTTGCTCTGGAGCGGCCCGATGAAATGCCACTCGAGCGGCGCACCGGGCAGGGTCGCCTGCAGCGCGTCGACCTTGTCGCAGCCTTCCTGGGCGTAGTTCTCGCCAAAGGCCGTGAGGCCCGCCGCCACGGCGGCTTCGACCGCGCTTGGGGGGAACGTCTTGCTCACCGCCAGCAGGCGGATCGCGGCGGGGTCGCGGCCGGCGCGCTGCGCCGCCGTTGTAATGCGCTCACGCACCGCGTCAATGCGCGCTTGCAAGCCTTCTTTCAATATCGACATAATGGGCCGTTAGCCTCTTGCCTTTCATTACTTAGCGCAGGATCCGCCAATCGCGCGCACTGTTCGCGCGCCGTCAGCTCCCGCCACACCGGGCAGTACCGCACGATGGACATCTCCGAACTCCTCGCATTCTCCGTCAAAAACAAAGCGTCCGACCTGCACCTGTCGGCAGGCTTGCCCCCCATGATCCGCGTGCACGGCGACATCCGCCGCATCAACCTGCCGCCGCTGGATCACAAGGAAGTCCATTCCATGATCTACGACATCATGAATGACTCCCAGCGCAAGCATTACGACGAGATACTCGAGGTCGACTTCTCGTTCGACCTGCCGGGCCTGGCGCGTTTCCGCGTTAACGCCTTCAACCAGGACCGCGGCGCCGCGGCGGTCCTGCGCACGATTCCGTCGAGGGTTCTGTCGCTCGAGGAGCTGCAGGCGCCGCGCAGCTTCCAGGACTTCTGCAGCAAGCCGCGCGGGCTGGTGCTGGTGACCGGGCCGACCGGCTCGGGCAAGTCGACCACGCTGGCGGCGATGATCGACCACATCAACAACAACCTCTACGGCCACGTGCTGACGATCGAAGACCCGATCGAGTTCGTGCACGAGAGCCGCAAGTGTGTGATCAACCAGCGCGAGGTCGGTCCGCATACGTTGAGTTTCTCGAACGCCCTGCGCTCGGCGCTGCGCGAGGACCCGGACATCGTCCTGGTGGGCGAACTGCGCGACCTCGAGACGATCCGTCTGGCGCTGACCGCGGCCGAGACCGGCCACCTGGTGTTCGGCACCCTGCACACCTCGTCGGCGGCCAAGACCATCGACCGCATCGTCGACGTGTTCCCGGCCGCGGAAAAGGAAATGACGCGGGCGATGTTGTCCGAGTCGATCGTCGCCGTGATCTCGCAGACCCTGCTCAAGAAGAAGGACGGTTCGGGCCGGGTCGCCGCGCACGAGATCATGGTTGGCACGCC
>JAEZVV010000163.1 GCA_023443095.1 Pseudomonadota bacterium | reverse complement strand
GGTCTGGCCTTCGCCGCCTTCGATGCGCTCCCACAGCTTGCCCGGGTTCTTCTTGACCTGGGCGTAGTTGGCCTTGAAGGCCTTGGGGTCCATCGCCGCCTTCATCAGCGCGTAGATCTCGTCGCTGGTCGGCCACACGTCGCCGATGTAGACATCGCGCCCCTGCTTGTCCTTGCCGATCGGCTGGGTCATCAGGTCGACGTTGACGTTGCCGGCAATGGCGTAGGCCACCACCAGCGGCGGGCTGGCGAGGAAGTTGGCCTTGAGGTTGGGGTGGATCCGCGCTTCGAAGTTGCGGTTGCCCGAGAGCACGGCGGCGCACACCAGGTCGTTTTCGGTGATCGCCTTGTTGATGTCGGCGGCGAGGTCGCCCGCGTTGCCGATACAGGTGGTGCAGCCGTAGGCAGCGACCTGGAAGCCGAGCTTGCCGAGGTAGGGCAGGAGTCCGGTCTTCTCGAGGTATTCGGTGACGATCCGCGATCCCGGTGCGAGCGAGGTCTTGATGTGTTTTTCCACCGTCAGGCCGCGTTCGACCGCCTTCTTCGCCACCAGGCCGGCGGCGAGCAGCACCCCCGGGTTGCTGGTATTGGTGCAGGAGGTGATCGCCGCGATCAGGACGTCGCCGTTTTTGATCGGGATTCCGGTCTCGGTGACGAAGGTCTTGGCGAGCTTGGCCGCCGGCTGGTTGAAGCCGTTGTCGGCGATCGGCTTGGAAAATAGCTCGGTGAAAGTCTGCTTGACCTTGCCGATCTCGATCCGGTCCTGCGGGCGCTTAGGACCGGCGAGCGAGGGCGCCACCGTCAGCAGGTCGAGTTCGAGCACCTTGGTGTATTCGATCTCGCCGAGCTTCGGGACCCCGAACAGGCCTTGCGCCTTGAAATAGGCCTCGAAGGCGGCGATTTCGTCGTGGGTGCGGCCGGTGCCCTTGAAGTAGTCGATCGTTTTTTCGTCGACGGGGAAGAAACCCATGGTCGCGCCGTATTCGGGCGCCATGTTGGCGATCGTGGCGCGGTCGGGCAGGGCGAGGCTGGCCGTGCCTTCGCCGAAGAACTCGACGAACTTGCCGACCACCTTCTCCTTGCGCAGCATCTCGGTGATGGTGAGCACCAGGTCGGTCGCGGTCACGCCTTCGCGCAGCCGGCCGGTGAGGTTCACGCCGACCACGTCGGGGGTCAGGAAATAGACCGGCTGACCAAGCATCGCGGCCTCGGCTTCAATGCCGCCCACGCCCCAGCCGACCACGCCGATGCCGTTGATCATGGTGGTGTGGCTGTCGGTGCCGACCAGCGTATCCGGGTAGTACACGCCGGCCTTCTTGTGCACGCCGCGCGCCAAATACTCGAGGTTGACCTGGTGCACGATGCCAAAGCCCGGGGGCACGACGCCGAAGGTGTCGAAGGCCTGCATGCCCCACTTCATGAATTCGTAGCGCTCGCGGTTGCGCGAGAACTCGAGCTTCATGTTGAGGTCGAGCGAGTCCTTGGTGCCGTAGTGGTCGATCATGACCGAGTGGTCGACCACCAGGTCGACCGGCACCAGCGGTTCGATGGTCTTGGGCTTCTTGCCCATTGCCTTGGCGACCGAGCGCATCGCCGCCAGGTCGGCCAGCAGGGGCACGCCGGTGAAGTCCTGCAGCACGACGCGCGCAACCACGAAGGGGATCTCCTCGGTGCGCTCGCCGGCCGGCTTCCAGTTGGCCAGTTGCTTGATGTTCTCTTCGGTGACCTTCTTGCCGTCGCAATTGCGCAGCACCGACTCCAGAACCACGCGGATCGACACCGGCAGCTTGCTCACCGGGCCGACGCCGGCCTTCTCGAGCGCGGGCAGGCTGTAGAACTTGCCCTTCTTGTCGCCGATCGTGAACTCTTGAAGCGTATTGAAAACGTTGTGAGCCATGGTTGTCTCTTGCGGTAGGTTGACTCGTCTCAGATCACCATCATGTCAACGAACTCGTTGACCGGGGTGGCATCGAGCTTTTTGCTGTCGAGGCACAGTTCGAGGATCGCAGCCGCCTGCTTGGGCGGAAAGACGCGGGCGAGATTGGTCTTGAACTTCTCGACCAGGACCGGCATGCCTTCCTTGCGGCGGCGCTGGTGGCCGATCGGGTACTCGACCACGATTTCCTTGAGTTTCTTGCCGTCCTTGAACTCGACCGTCAGCGCGTTGGCGATGCTGCGTTTCTTGGGGTCATGGTAGTCGGCCGTGAACTGCGGGTCTTCCACACACACGATCTTGTCGCGCAAGGCGTCGATGCGCTTGTCGCTCGCGATCGAGTCTTCGTAGTCGGCGGCGGTGAGCCGCCCGAACAGGATGGGCACCGCCACCATGTACTGGATGCAGTGGTCGCGGTCGGCCGGGTTGTTGAGCGGCCCCTTCTTGTCGATGATGCGGATGCAGGCCTCGTGGGTGCGGATCGTGATCTTCTTGATGTCGTCCGCGGTCTTGCCGGCCTTGGCGAGCTGCTGGTGGATCGTCATGGCCGCTTCGACCGCGGTCTGGCTGTGGAACTCGGCCGGGAACGAGATCTTGAACAGGACGTTTTCCATGACGTAGCTGCCGTAGGGGCGCTGGAAGGCGAACTCCTTGCCCTTGAACAGGACGTCGTAGAAGCCCCAGGTCTTGGCGCTGAGCACCGAGGGGTAGCCCATTTCGCCGGTCTTGGCGATCAGCGCCAGGCGCACCGCGCGGCTGGTGGCGTCGCCCGCGGCCCAGCTCTTGCGGCTGCCGGTGTTGGGGGCGTGGCGGTAGGTGCGCAGCGACTGGCCGTCGACCCAAGCGAGCGAGACCGCGTTGATGATCTCGTCGCGACTCAGGCCCATCATCTGCGCCACCACGGCGGTCGAGGCGACCTTGACCAGCACCACGTGGTCGAGACCGACCTTGTTGAAGCTGTTCTCGAGCGCGATGCAGCCCTGGATTTCGTGTGCCTTGATCATCGCGACCAGCACGTCGGCCACGGTGAGCGGCTTCTTGCCGGCAGCGACCGCGTTGCGGCTCAACCAGTCGGCGGTGGCGAGGATGCCGCCCAGGTTGTCGGAGGGGTGGCCCCATTCGGCCGCGAGCCAGGTGTCGTTGAAGTCGAGCCAGCGGATCATCGCGCCGATGTCGAAGGCGGCCTTGACCGGATCCATCTGGAACTGGGTGCCCGGCACCTTGGCGCCGTTGGGCACGACCGTGCCCTGCACGATCGGGCCCATCATCTTGGTGCAGGCGGGGTACTCGAGCGCTTCGAAGCCGCAGCCCAGCGTGTCCATCAGGCAGTAGCGCGCGGTGTCGATCGCGGATTTGCTCTTGACCTTGTATTTGATGACGTAATCGGCGATGTCGACCAGCACCTTGTCGGGCTTGGGGCGGACGTTGCTGATATGCGAACCCATGGGTTTCCTCGTGAGTGGGGTCAGTGGTCGGCGCGGCGGCGCGCGGCGAATCCGGTGCGATCTGCTGCCGGCGACGGGAGCAGATCGCGGTCCTGCAAAAAGGGGCGCTCGGCGACGGGTTTCATGCGTCGCACTCGAGCTTGAAACCTTCGTGGGAGCGGGCAAAACCGAGGCGCTCGTAGAAGCGGTGGGCGTCGGTGCGCGATTTGTGGCTGGTCAGCTGCACCAGCCGGCAGCCGCGGCGGCGCGCGAGCGCAACCACCTCGGCCATCAGCTGGCTGCCCAGTCCCTGGTTGCGCAGCGCGACATCAACCCGAACTGCTTCGACGTTGGCGCGCCAGGCGCCGCCGCGGGTGAGGCCGGGAATGAAGCTGATCTGGGCCATCGCCACTACCCGGCCGTCGAGCTCGCCCACGAGGAGGACCTGGTTGGGGTCGCGGTCGATGGTGTCGAAAGCCTGGCCGTAAACGCCCGGATGGCCTTCGGCCTCGCTCGCGGCGAGGGTGCCGTCGGCCAGCAGTTCGAGCAGGCGCGGCAGGTCGGTGCGGGTGGCGCGCCGCAGCTTCAGTTCGAGGGGGAGCTCGCTCATCGCCCGCCTTACTTTCGCTGCGCGAGCGGCACGAAGGCCTGGTCGTCGGGGCCGATGTAGTTGGCGCTCGGACGGATGATCTTGTTGTCGATGCGCTGCTCGATGATGTGGGCGCTCCAGCCGCTGGTGCGGGCGACCACGAAGAGTGGGGTGAACATCGCCGTGGGAACGCCCATCATGTGGTAGCTCACCGCGGAAAACCAGTCGAGGTTGGGGAACATCTTCTTGGCGTCCCACATCACGGTCTCGAGCCGCTCGGCGATGTCGAACATCTTGGTCGATCCCGCCTCCTGCGAGAGCTTCTGCGCCACGCCCTTGATCACCTTGTTGCGCGGGTCGGAGATCGTGTAGACGGGGTGGCCGAAACCGATCACCACTTCCTTGCGTTCGACTCGGGCGCGGATGTCGGCCTCGGCCTCGTCCGGACTGTCGTAGCGCTTCTGGATCTCGAAGGCGACCTCGTTGGCGCCGCCGTGTTTGGGTCCGCGCAGGGCGCCGATCGCGCCCGTGATCGCCGAATACATGTCGCTGCCGGTGCCGGCGATGACCCGGCCGGTGAAGGTCGAAGCATTGAACTCGTGTTCGGCGTAGAGGATGAGCGAGGTGTGCATCGCCCGCACCCAGCTCTGAGGCGGTTTCTGGCCGTGCAGGAGGTGCAGGAAATGGCCGCCGATCGAATCGTCGTCGGTTTCGACCTCGATCCGCCGGCCGTTGTGGCTGTAGTGGTACCAATAAAGCAGCATCGAGCCGAGCGAGGCCATCAGGCGGTCGGCGATGTCGCGTGCGCCCGGGGTGTTGTGGTCGTCCTTCTCGGGCAGGGCGCAGCCCAGGGCCGAGACGCCGGTCCGCATCACGTCCATCGGGTGGCTGGCGGCGGGCAGGGCCTCGAGCACGGCCTTGACGGCGGCGGGCAGGCCGCGCAGCGACTTCAGCTTGGCCTTGTAGCCTGCCAGCTCGGCGGCATTGGGCAGCTTGCCGTGCACGAGCAGGTAGGCCACTTCCTCGAACTCGGCGGCCTCGGCGATGTCGAGGATGTCGTAGCCGCGGTAGGCCAGGTCGTTGCCGGTGCGGCCGACCGTACACAAGGCGGTATTGCCGGCGACCACGCCCGAGAGAGCAACCGACTTCTTGGGTTTGGGGGCGACGTTGGTGTCGTTCATGGCTTCCTCCTCCTCAGTTCGATGGCTCGGTGGATGTCTGGGCAAACAGGGCGTCGAGCTTCTGTTCGTAGGCGTGATAGCCGATCGCGTCGTAGAGCTCCATGCGGGTCTGCATGGTGTCGACCACGGCGCGCTGGCTGCCGTCGCGGCGGATCGTCTCGTAGACGTTCTGCGCCGCCTTGTTCATGGCGCGGAAGGCCGACAGGGGGTAGAGCACCATCGCCACTCCCGCGCTCTTCAGTTCGTCGACCGTGAAAAGCGGGGTGGCGCCGAACTCGGTGATGTTGGCGAGCACCGGAACCCGCACCGCATCGACGAACCGGCGATAGGTGGCGAGGTCAAGCGCGGCTTCGGCAAAGATGCCGTCGGCGCCGGCCTCGACGCAGCGGATCGCGCGTTCGATCGCCGCGTCGATGCCTTCGACCGCAATCGCGTCGGTGCGGGCGATCAGGAAGAAATCGGGATCGGTCTTGGCGTCGGCCGCGGCCTTGACCCGGTCGACCATCTCGGCGGTGCTGACGATGGCCTTGCCCGGTCGGTGGCCGCAGCGCTTGGCACCGACCTGGTCTTCGAGATGGCAGGCGGCGGCACCCGCCTTGATCAGGCTCTTGACCGTGCGTTCGATGTTGAAAGCGCTGGGCCCGAAGCCGGTGTCGATGTCGACGAGCAGGGGCAGGTCGCACACGTCGGTGATGCGGCGGACGTCGATCAAGACGTCGTCGAGCGTGTTGATGCCGAGATCCGGCATGCCGAGCGAACCGGCGGCGACACCGCCGCCCGACAGATAAACCGCGCGGTAGCCGGCGCGGCGGGCGAGCAGGGCATGGTTGGCGTTGATGGCGCCGATGATCTGCAGGGGCTGCTCTTCCTTGAGAGCGGCGCGGAACCGTGCGCCTGGACTCGGGTTCATGGGGTCTCCTCGAAATACGCTTGCGCACTGGCGGGCAGGGCGCAGCCCGTGGCGTGGGCGCGCTGCAGCTGGCTCCAGAAGAGCCGGTAGCTGGCGCGGTCGTGCAACTGGGCCGGGCCAGCGCCGTCTTCTACGGACGGTCCCCAGTCGGCTTGGATCGCGGCGGCGATCACTTTTGCCGCCCGCTCGATCTGGTCGTGTCCCGGGCTCAGGGCGGTGACGATGGCTTCGATCTGGTTCGGATGCACGCTCCACATGCGCGTGTAGCCGAACTCCTGGCTGGCGCGGCGGGCGTCGCCAGCGACCTGGACCGCATCGCGCAAGGCAGTCGAGACATTGTGCGATGCGGTTTTGCCAAAGCCGTGAGCGGCAGCGGCGATCTCGAGCTTGGCGCGTCGAACCAGCGGATGTTCGAACTGGCCGGGGCTCGCCAGGGCCGAAGGCGGAATCGCGCCGCGATGGCCCGACACGAAGTCCATCAGCCCGAACGAGAGGCATTCAACGCGGGGGTGGGCGGCCAGCGATTCGACCGCTCGCAGCGCGGCGTGGGTCTCGATCAAGGCGTGGATCGGGATCTGGCGGTCGGGCACGAGCCGGTCCAGCTGTTCGATGACCTGGTCGATCTCTTCGGTCGAGCGCAACTTCGGCACGACCACGTAAGCGAGACAATCGGCCGCCGCGGCGGCGACGATCTCGAGATCCTGTCGCCAGTGGCGACTCGCCGGGTCGTGGATGCGCAGACCGACGCGTTTGAAAACATTGGCCTCCGAAGCGAGTTGGCGCCCGATCATCGCGGCGTGTTCGGCTTCCCGGCCGACCGGGGCGCCGTCTTCGCAGTCGGCGGTGATATCGAAGCGCGGCCGGCAACTCGAGGCAGTGGCCACCTGCAAGTCGAGCGCCTTGAGGATGAACTGCTCGTTGC
>JAEZVV010000130.1 GCA_023443095.1 Pseudomonadota bacterium | reverse complement strand
ACCAGCTTCTGCTTGTAAGCCTGGTCGGGCGAGGCGGCGGCCACCTTGGTGATCAGCACCGCCAGGCGGCGCGGCGCGCCGAAAGCGGTGACGACCGAATCGGAAGCGAGGAAGTTGCGCGAGCGCAGGCCCTTTTCGATGCCGGCCGCGAACGCGTCGGCGAGGGTCTTGAGCGCCTTGGGCGGCAGCTCTTCGGTATTGAGTTCGACGAGGAGGCTTTGCATCACTTGGCCTCCGCTTGTTGGTCTTGTGCCATCGGGAAGCCCAGCCGTTCGCGCGAGTCGTAGTAGCTCTGAGCCACCGCGCGGGAAATGTTGCGGATGCGGCCGATGTAGGCCGCGCGCTCGGTCACGCTGATCGCGCCGCGGGCGTCGAGCAGGTTGAAGGTATGGCCGGCCTTGAGCACCATCTCGTAGGCCGGCAGGGCGAGGTTGGCTTCCATCAGGCGCTTGGCCTCGGCCTCGTAATAATCGAACTGGGTCAGCAGCTTGACCGGGTCGCTCTGCTCGAAGTTGAACTTGCTCTGCTCGACTTCGTTCTGGTGGAAGACGTCGCCGTAGGTCAACACACGTTCGGTGCCGCGGTCGTTCCACTTGGTGTAGAAGACGTCGTAGACGTTGTCGCATTTCTGAAGGTACATCGTCAGGCGCTCGAGACCGTAGGTGATCTCGCCCGTGATCGGCTTGCATTCGAGGCCGCCGACCTGCTGGAAGTAGGTGAACTGGGTGATCTCCATCCCGTTCATCCACACTTCCCAGCCCAGACCCCAGGCGCCGAGCGTCGGGTTCTCCCAGTTGTCTTCGACGAAGCGGATGTCGTTGACCGTAGTGTCGATGCCGAGCGCGCGCAGCGAGCCCAGGTAGAGGTCGACGATGTCGGGGGGCGAAGGCTTCAGCACCACCTGGTACTGGTGGTGCTGGTGCAGGCGGTTGGGGTTCTCGCCGTACCGGGCGTCCTTGGGCCGGCGCGAAGGCTGCACATACGCGGCGCGCCAGGGCTCGGGGCCGATCGCGCGCAGGAAGGTCGCGGTGTGAGAGGTGCCGGCGCCGACTTCCATGTCGATCGGCTGCAGCAGGGCGCAGCCCTGCTGGTTCCAATAGGCCTGCAGGCGCAGGATGACTTCCTGGAAAGTGATCATTCTTGGGCGGCCCGCCACTCTCGCCGCGGGCAAAGAATGGCCGCGGAAAGCGCGGCCTTGGACGGAGATTTTAAGGGTTCAGGCGGGACCGGCGCGGCGCCGGCCCAGGACAAGGGCCGCGACCAGGGCAAACCCGATCAAGGCCAGCGCCACCGAGTTGCCCCTGCGCACGTACGGCGTGTCGCCGGTGGTGGCCTGGACCGTGGCGTCGAGCGCGCCTTCCTTCATGAAAGGCAGCTCGGCCTGGACCCGGCCGCGGGCGTCGATCACGGCCGTGGCGCCGGTGTTGGTCGAGCGCAACATCGGCCGAGCGGTTTCGAGCGAACGCATGCGTGAGATCTGCAGGTGCTGCGGCAGGGCGAGCGAATCGTCGAACCAGGCCAGGTTGGAGAGGTTGACCAGCACGGTCGGCGCGGCCGCCGGGTCGGCCCAGGCGGCGATGATCTCCTCGCCGAACAGGTCTTCGTAGCAGATGTTGACCGCCACCCGTTGGCCGGCCAGATCCATCGGCCGCTGGTAGGCCGCGCCGCGCTGCTGGTCGCCGATGGGGATCGCCATCAGGTCGACGAACCAGCGGAACCCGGGCGGGATGAACTCGCCGAAAGGCACCAGGTGGCGCTTGCTGTAGGCGAGCGGCGTGCCCTCGGGCGTCAGGCCGATCGCGCTGTTGTAATAAAACTCGGGCTTGGGCTCGAGGAAGACGCCGAAGATCACGCCCGCCTGGCGCTCGCGGGCATAGGCCTCGAGCGCTTCCAGATACGGCGCCGGCACGTAGGCCAGCGGCAGCGGGAACACCGATTCCGGCAGCACCACCAACTGCGGCGCCGGGGTGTTGGCCGCGGGCGGCAGCCGCATCAGGTCGTAATAGGTCTCGAAGCCGCGGCGCATGCCGGCGGCGGTGAACTTCTCGTCCTGCGGAATATCGCCCTGCACCAGCCTGACCGTGAACTGCCCTGCCGGCTGCGACCACTCGAACGTCTGCAGTGCCGCTCCGCCGCCGGCAAGCAAGATTGCCCAGGCAGCAAGGGCAAGCCGCGCCCGCGGCCACCAGGCCAGCCCGGCGACCGCTCCGGCGATCAAGGCCGCGACGAGGCCAATGCCGTAGACGCCGAGCACTGGCGCATAACCGGCCAGCCAGCCGTCGCTGTGGGCGTATCCGCTCGCCAGCCAGGGAAAGCCCGTCAGCAAGGTGCCGCGCAGCCATTCGCTCGCGGCCCAGGCCGCGGGCAGGCCCAACAGAGCGAGCCAGCGGCGGTCGGGAATGAAGCGCGACGCCAGGCCCAGCGCCAGCGCCGGGTAGAGGGCAAGGAAGGCCACCAGGCCGGCCGTGGCGAGCGCAGCGAGCGGCGCGGCCAGGCCGCCGTAGTTATGCAGGCTGACGTAGATCCAGGAGATGCCGACACCGAACCAGCCCAGGCCGAACACCCAGCCCAGGACTGCCGCGCGGCGGGCACTGGGCGCGGCGAGCGCAAGACCAAACAGCAGGGCGAGCGCGGCGAGCTGGAGCAGGGGCAGGTGCCACGGCGCAAACGCCAGGGCCTGGGCAAGGCCGGCCAGCAAGGCCAGGCCGAGACTGGCCTGCGGAGAGGAAAACCAGCGCGACACTCAGGACTCGACCGCGGGCGCCGGCGCAGGGGCGGGACGCTCGACCAGGAACAGTTCGGCCTGACGGGCGTCGGCGCGCAGGACGGTGAACTGCAGCCCGGCCATCTGGATCACTTCCGAGCGGCGCGGCACATGACCGAGTTGCTCGGTGACCAGGCCGCCGATGGTGTCGTAGTGGTCGTCCGGCAGTTCGGTGCCGAAGAACTGGTTGAACTGCTCGATCTCGGTCAGCGCCTTGACCCGCCAGCGGCCGTCGCGTTCGACCAGGATGTTGTCGGCGTCCTTGTCGGTGTCGAACTCGTCGTCGATCTCGCCGACGATCTGCTCGAGCACGTCTTCGATCGTGATCAGGCCGGCCACGCTGCCGTATTCGTCGACCACGACCGCCATGTGGTTGTGGGTGGCGCGGAAGTCGCGCAGCAGCACGTTGATCGGCTTGCTTTCGGGGATGAATACCACCGGGCGGACGTTGGCGCGCAGCTGGTAGTCGGCTTCGGTATAAAACCGCAGCAAGTCCTTGGCGATGAGGATGCCGATCACCTGGTCGCGGTCGCCTTCGACCACCGGAAAACGCGAATGGCCGGTGGCGATCACGCGCGGCAGCCAGACCTGCGGCGACTCGGTGATGTCGATGACTTCCATCTGCGAGCGCGGGACCATCAGGTCGGCGGCGCGCAGTTCGGAGACCTGGAGCACGCCTTCGATCATCGACATGGCGTCGGCGTCGAGCAGGTCGCGCTCATGCGCGTCGTGCAGCGCTTCGAGCAGGTCTTCGCGGCTTTCGGGTTCGCGGAAGATGAACGCGGTCAGGCGTTCGAAAAATGTCTTGTTTTTTGGGTGCGCGGGCCTGGGGCCCTGGGCTGGGTCGGGCATGGAGGTCGGGCGCAGCTGAGGATCGGCCCGGCGGTTGAGACAGGCCGAGGATACACGACCCGCCCCGGCGGGCGCCCCCGCCGGGCAAGGCGGAGGCGACCACTCCCACCCTGGCGAAACCGCTTACGAGGCCGGCAGGTCCTCGTGCAGGCAGAGGTAGTTGCCTTCGGAATCCCTGAACCAGGCGGCTTTTTCCGAACCTAGCACACACACGTGTTCGACCGTCTTCAGGCCCGGCAGGTCGTAGTCCTCGAACACCACCCCGGTCTGTTCCAGCTCCTTGATGCTGGCCGCGATGTCGGCCACCTGGAAGCTGATCGCGGTGTGGTCGGCCTTGGTCCCTTCGGGCTTGGGGAAAAGGGCAAGCGTGCTGCCGCCCACGGCGTAGACGAATTTTCCGTCCGGTCTGAACCCGCCGGGCGTCAGACCCAGGCGGCCCTCGTAGAACTCGCGTGCGCGGTCCATGTCCATGACCGGCAACATCGTCGTGACAGAGGCGTTCGACAACATGGCTCGCCCTCCCGCTTGAACCGGCCCGGCTCGCGCCGCCCGGCGACTGCCGGGCCGTCTGGCCGGACTTCCAGCTTAGGTCTGCAGCGGCGCCGGGGCCAGCCCGCGGACGACGCCCGCCAGCGGACCGGCGGCGACTTGTTCCGTCGATTCCGGGCGGACTTCAGTGCGCCTGCGCAGCCGAGGCATACGGGTCGTCTATGCCCAGCCCGGCGAGGATTTCCACTTCGAGCGCTTCCATCACCTTGGCGTCGCGCACGCGTTCGTGGTCGTAGCCCTGGGCGTGCAGAACGCCGTGCACCACCAGATGCGCCAGGTGTTCGCGGAAGGTCTTTTTCTGCTCGCGCGCCTCGCGCCGAAGGACCGGCACGCAGATCACGATGTCGGCCATCACCACCGGCTCGTGGGCGTAGTCGAAGGTCAGGACGTTGGTGGCGTAATCCTTGTGGCGGAAGTCTCGGTTGAGCTTGCGGCCTTCGCGCGCGTCGACGTAGCGCAGCGTGAGCTCGGCGTCGCGCTCGAGCGCGGCGGCGACCCAGCGCAGCACGGTCGAGCGGGCCGGCAGCTGCTCGAACTTCGATGCGCCCTGGATCGACAGCGAGAGTTGATTCATCGCCGCGGCGTCCGCTGCGAATGGATCGGGCGCGCCGGGCCTTCGGCCTCCTCGCGCACTCTTTCGGCCGCTTCGTAGGCCTCGACGATGCGGGCCACGAGCGGGTGGCGCACCACGTCGGCGGCGGTGAAATACGTGAAGGACATGCCGCGCACGCCGGCGAGAACGTGTTGCGCTTCGACCAGGCCGCTCGCCTGGCCGCGCTGGAGGTCGATCTGGGTGACGTCGCCCGTGACCACCGCCTTCGAGCCGAAGCCGATGCGGGTGAGGAACATCTTCATCTGCTCGGGCGTGGTGTTCTGCGCCTCGTCGAGGATGACGAAGGCCGAATTCAGCGTACGCCCGCGCATGTAGGCGAGGGGCGCGATCTCGATCGTCTGGCGTTCGATCAGGCGCTGGGTCTTGTCGAAGCCCAGGAGGTCGAAAAGCGCGTCGTAGAGCGGGCGCAGGTACGGATCGATCTTCTGCGAGAGGTCGCCCGGCAGGAACCCGAGGCGCTCGCCGGCTTCGACCGCGGGGCGGGTGAGCACGATGCGTTTGACGGCGTCGCGCTCGAGCGCGTCGACGGCGGCGGCGACCGCCAGATAGGTCTTGCCGGTGCCGGCCGGGCCGATGCCAAACGAGATGTCGTGGTCGAGGATGGCCTGGATGTATTCGCGCTGGCGCGGGTTGCGGCCCTGCAGGTCGCGCCGCTTGGTGTGCAGTTCGGGCAAGGCCTCGCCGTTGTCGCCGAACTCGAAGTCCGGGCGGGTGCGGCGCTCGACAAAAAAGAGCTGGATGTCGTCGACCGACAGCGGCTTGCCGGTGGCCTGCACCTGCATCAGCAGCTGTTCGAGCACGTGGATCGTCGCCTGCGCCGCTTCCTGCCCGCCTTCGACGCGGAACACATGGCCGCGGCGGGCGATCGTGACGTCGAGCTCGGTTTCGATCTGGCGCAGGTTGGCGTCGATCGGACCGGTCAGCGCGGCGAGTTCGGTGTTGTGGGCGTCGGCCGAAAAGCTGAGGACCTTCTTGGCCGCCGCCGTGGTTTTGCGTGTTGCCATCAAACGACTTCGCTTTCGCGCACCAGGACTTCGCCCCGCAGCGAATGCGGGAAGGCCTCGGTGATGCGGACTGTGATCATCTGCCCCGCCAGGCGTTCGGGCCCGACGAAGTTGACGATCCGGTTGTTCTCGGTGCGGCCCATCATCATGCCTTCGCCGCGGCGGGCCGGACCTTCGACCAGAATCTTCTGCTCGGTGCCGACCATGGCTTGCGAAACTCGGGCGGCGTTGGCTTCGATCGCCGCCTGCAACTGCTGCAGCCGGGCGAGCTTCACCTCGTGCGGGGTGTCGTCTTCAAGGTCGGCAGCGGGGGTGCCGGGACGCTTGCTGTAGATGAAGCTGAAGCTGGCGTCGAAGGCGAGCTCCTCGATCAGCTTCATGGTCTTGTCGAAATCGTCCTGGGTCTCGCCGGGGAAACCGACGATGAAGTCGGTGGCGATGCAGATGTCGGGCCGGACGGCGCGCAGGCGACGGATGATCGACTTGTATTCGAGCACGGTGTAGCCGCGTTTCATGGCGGCGAGCACCCGGTCCGAACCCGCCTGCAGCGGCAGGTGGACGTGGCTCACCAGCTGCGGGATCTTGGCGTAGGCGTCGATCAGGCGCTGGGTGAATTCCTTCGGGTGCGAAGTGGTGTAGCGGATCCGTTCGATGCCGGGGATCTCGGCCACGTATTCGAGCAGCAGGGCGAAGTCGGCCGTGTGGCCGTCCTCCATCTTGCCGATGTAGGCGTTGACGTTCTGGCCCAGCAGGGTGATCTCCTTGACCCCGTGCGCAGCCAGGTCGGCGACCTCGGTCAACACGTCTTCGAAGGGGCGCGAGATCTCTTCGCCGCGGGTATAGGGCACCACGCAATACGAGCAATATTTGCTACAGCCTTCCATGATCGAGACGAAGGCGCTCGCACCTTCGACCCGCGGCGGCGGCAGGTGGTCGAACTTCTCGATCTCGGGGAAGCTGATGTCGACCTGCGAGCGGCCCTGTTGGCGCCGCGCTTCGATCAGCGCCGGCAGCCGGTGCAAGGTCTGCGGGCCGAACACGACGTCGACGTAAGGCGCGCGGGCGACGATCGCCGCGCCTTCCTGGCTGGCGACGCAGCCGCCGACCCCGATCACGAGATTCGGGTTGAGCGCTTTCAGGTGTTTGACCCGGCCCAGGTCGGAGAAGACTTTTTCCTGCGCCTTTTCCCGCACCGAGCAGGTGTTGAACAGGATGACGTCGGCATCTTCGGGCGTGTCGGTGGGAACGAATCCTTCAGCAGCGTTGAGGACGTCGGCCATCTTGTCCGAGTCGTACTCGTTCATCTGACAGCCGAAGGTGCGGATATAGAGTTTTTTCGCGGTCACGGTGTAGATCCGGTGGCGAAGCCATGAAAGGGTTGAGCAGACTAAGCCAAAGCGCCGGGCCCGCACAGCGAGTGCGCGCCCCGGTCTGCCGCGCAGCGGCTAGGGCTTAGACCGGGCCTGGTATTGCGCGAACTCGGCCGGAGTCAGCACCCAGACGGTGCGGATCTGGCCCTGGGCGTTCAGCAGGTAGCTGGCGATCGACTCGGGCGGCAGGCTGGTCGAAGCAATCGAGCGGTTGGCGGCATTGAAGATCCGCGCCCCGGGCGACAACAGGCGGTCGACGTAGTCGTTGGGAATGAAAATCCGGGTCAGACGGACCTCGGCCGGCTCGATCCGCACCGTTCGATGATCGATCGCCGTCAGCTTGCCGGTCTGGGCAGCGGGCGGAATGGTGCGAGTCTGACCGTTGGCCGCGCTTGCCAGAAGGCTGGCGGCCAGCAGAAACGCCACCATCAGCGTGGTGAGGAAGGGGCGCATCGCAAGGGAATTTGGTGGCGGATCAGGGATTCGAACCCCGGACACACGGATTATGATTCCGCTGCTCTAACCGACTGAGCTAATCCGCCGAGAAGAGAATTATCTCGATTCGCGCAGCGCCGGTCAAATCGAACTTGACCGGCACTGCGGAATATTCGCGTTATCCCCAGAGCGCGTGGAAATGATGGACCGGCCCGTTGCCGTGGCCGATCGCCAGTTCGTCGGCGCGAGCGATCGCCTCGCTCAGGTACTGCTTGGCACGGCGGGCCGCGGTCGGCACGTCGGGGCTCTGCGGCAGCAGGGCCGCGAGCGCCGCCGACAAAGTGCAGCCGGTGCCGTGGGTGTTGCGCGTCAACACCCGCGGGGCATGCAACTCGATCGCGTGGCTGCCGTCGAACAGGATGTCCACCGCATCGTCGCCGGCCAGGTGCCCCCCCTTGAGGAAGACCCAGCCGCTTTCACCCTTGAGGCGCCACAGCCGGACCGCCACTTGCGTCATGTCCTGCACCCGCTCGACCGCCGGCTCGCCCAGCAGCACCGCGGCTTCGGGCAGGTTGGGCGTGATCACGGTGGCAAGCGGCAGCAGGCGGGTGCGCAAGGCCTCGACCGCTTCGGCCCGCAGCAGCGCGTCGCCGCTTTTGGCCACCATCACCGGGTCGAGCACGACATGCGCCGGCCGCCAGTGGGCCAGACGCTCGGCCACGACTTCGATCACCGCGGCTTCGCCCAGCATGCCGATCTTGACCGCGTCGATCGCCACATCCTCGAACAAGGTGTCGATCTGCTGGGCGACGAACTCGGGCGCCACCGGCAGGATGCCGGTGACGGCACGCGTGTTCTGTGCCGTCAGCGCCGCGATCACGGCGCAACCGTAGGCGCCCAGCGCGCTCATCGCCTTGATGTCGGCGAGCACGCCAGCGCCCCCGGAAGGGTCGACGCCGGCAATGGTGAGGGTGGAAACGGGTGCGGCCATGCAATGGATCCAGTCTGTCGGGCGGGACGCCCATATCGTAGTTGACCCTCATACAGGGCCCGCCTATATTACTAACCAGTCAGTCAGTAAGAGCTTCGCAGGACGCGGGGGAGTCCACCGGGCTAAGTTCGGTGAGTCCTCCCTCCCTCCTCCCGAAACACCGGGCCGTCCGACCTCCCTCGCGGGCCTGCACCCAGCACCCTAGACGATGACAAGCGCGATCACGCCCTCCCCGGCCCGGCCGCGCTGGGAACGACGGAAAGAAGCCCGGCCCGCCGAACTGCTGGCGGCGGCGCTCGACCTGTTCGTGGAAAAGGGCTTTGCCGGCACCCGCCTCGACGACGTAGCGGCGCGCGCGGGCGTCTCCAAAGGCACGCTCTACCTCTACTTCGAGAACAAGGAAGACTTGTTCAAGGAAGTCGTGCGCCAGAACATCGTTGCGCGCATCGCGCAGGCGCGCGACGAACTCGACGCCTTCGACGGCCCGGCTCCGGTCTTGATCGCCAACCTCATCACCACCTGGTGGCAGAACTTCGGCGCCACCCAGGCCAGTGGCATCAGCAAGCTGATGATGGCCGAAAGCGGCAACTTTCCGGAAATTGCCCGCTTCTTCCTGGAGGAAGTGATAGAGCCTTGGCACGCGCTGCTGCGTGGCGTGATCGAGCGCGGCATCCGCCGCGGCGAGTTCCGTGCGGTCGACGTGCCGACTTTCGTGCGCGTGATGACAGCGCCGCTGGTCATGCTTTCTCTGTGGCGCTCCTCCTTCGGCCCCTGCAGCGCCGAGCCGATCGACAGCGACGCCTACCTTGCCACCGCGATCGCGATGGTGCAGTCGGCCCTCCGCCCCGAGTAACCACGGTCACCCAATGCGACAAAGTGCAGAAAGCGCGGCCTCAAGCGCGAGGGAAAGCCCTGGACCCGCTGATAAACTGCCTCTTGTTCCCGCCCTCTTTTGAGCCGCCAGCAATGAACGCCCCTTTTGAATTCGAACGCGCGCGCTTCAACATGGTCGAGCAGCAGATCCGCCCATGGGATGTGCTCGACCCTTCGGTGCTCGAACTGCTGCGTCTGGTGCGGCGCGAAGATTACGTTCCGGCCGGGATGCGCGAGCTGGCATTTGTCGACACCCAGCTGCCGCTGCGCATCGACGGGGTCGACACCGGCGAAACCATGCTCGAACCCAAGACCGAGGCCCGCCTGCTGCAGGAGCTCAAGCTCGGTTCGCACGACACTGTCCTCGAAATCGGCTCCGGCTCGGGCTATATGGCGGCTCTGCTCGCGCACAAGGCGCAACACGTGACCACAGTCGAGATCAACCCGACCCTGGCCCGGTTCGCCGCCGCCAACCTGCAGCGCAACGGCGTGCACAACGCCACGGTCGAACTCGGCGACGCTGCCCGCGGCTGGGCCGCCCGCGCGCCGTACGACGCGATCCTGGTGTCGGCCTCGCTGCCGGTGCTGCCCGAGGAACTGCTCGCGCAACTCAAGATCGGCGGGCGGCTGGCCGCCGTGGTCGGGCAAGGCCCGGTCATGAGCGCCTTGCTCGTCACCCGCGTCGCTGCAACTCAATACGACCGAGTGACCCTGTTCGAAACTTCGCTCAAACCACTGGCCCACGCCGTGACGCCCTCGCGTTTCAAGTTCTGACCCGATGAAATCGCTTTCAGCTCCCGAGCTGGCGACCTGGCTCGCGGATTCCACGCGGCCGCGGCCCCTGCTGCTCGACGTGCGCGAACCCTGGGAAACCGCGCTCTGCCGGATCGAGGGCTCGACCCTGGTGCCGATGCAGGCCCTGCCCGCGCGCATGGCCGAGTTCGACCCCGACGACGAAGTGGTGTGTATCTGCCACCACGGCGGCCGCAGCGCCCACGTGGCGATGTGGCTGGCGCGCCAGGGCTGGAGCAAGGTCTACAACCTGACCGGTGGCGTCGATGCATGGGCGCGCTCGGTCGATCTGACTATGCCCACCTACTGAAAGGAAGGGAGATCGCAATGACTCAAGGCTACCGTTCGCTGCGCCTGCGCCCGGCTGCTGCCGCCACCCTGGCGGCGCTCGCGCTCGCATCGGCGACGCTGCCCGCTGCGGGACAAGGGACACCGGCCACCCCCGGCGTCACCGCTCCTGCCGAAGACTCGCGCGCGGCGGCGGCCCAGTCGGCGCTGCAGGCGCAGGCCGCCGGCGTCACCGAGGACTTGCTGACAATCTGGCGCGACGCCCTCGCCAACGACGCCAGCTTTGCTTCGGCCCGCTACCAGGCCCAGGCCAACCTCGAGAAGATGCCGCAAGCCCGCGCCGCGCTGCTGCCGCAGCTGGGCTTGTCGGCAAGCGCCAACCAGAGCCTGACCGACCTCGACTACCCCGAAATCTTCGGTGGCGGTCAGGAAAGTTACCGCAGCTACAACGGCAGCCTGTCGCTGGTGGCGCCGATCTACCGGCCGCAGAACTGGGAGACTTACGAGCAGAGCAAGCTTTTCATCTTCCAGAGCGACACCCAGCTCGCCGCCACCCGCCAGGACCTGATCCTGCGCAGCGCCACGGCGTATTTCAACGTTCTCGGCGCGCGCGACCAGCTGATCTACCTGGAAGCGGCCAAGAAGGCCACCCTCGAGCAGCTGGCCCAGGCCAAGCGCGAGTTCGAGGTCGGCACCAAGACCATCATCGACACCAACGAAGCGCAGGCGCGTTACGACCAGATCAACGCGCAGGAACAGGTCGCGCTCGGCCAGCTGCTGGTGGCCCGCAGCCAGCTGCAGAGCCTGATCGGCCGTGAGCCTGGCGGCCTCGCGCCGCTGCGCGACCGCCCCAACCTGCCCGGACCGCAGCCGGCCGAACTCACACCCTGGGTGAAGTCCGCCGAAGACAGCAACTTCAGCGTCCAGGTTGCTCGCGCCGGCACCGAGATCGCCAGCCGCGAACTGCAGAAGGCAAAAGACGGCCACAAGCCCACGCTCGACTTCGTTGCCGGCTACAGCGGCAGCCGCACCGACGGCCGCGGCGCGGCCCAGCTCGCCACCAGCACGTTCAACGGCCGCGGCAGCAGTTTCGGCGTCCAGTTCAACCTGCCGATCTACTCCGGCGGCCTGACCCAGAGCCGGGTGCGGGAGACGCTGTCGCTCGACGACAAGGCCCGCGCCGACCTGGAAGCCGCGCGCCGCGCCGCTGCCAACTTGGCGCGCGACGCATTCACCGGCGTGAGCTATGGGCTGTCGCAGGTCAGCGCGCTGGAATCGGCGGAGGTCTCGGCCAAGACCCAGCTCGAGTCGACCCAGCTGGGTTATCAGGTGGGGGTGCGCATCCTGCTCGACGTGCTCAACGCCACCACCCAGCTCTACGCGACGCAGCGCGATCTCAAGCAGGCGCGCTACAACGTGTTGCTCTCGGGGCTCAGACTCAAGGCGACTACCGCCTCGCTCGCCGATACTGACCTGGCTGCGGTCAACACCTTGTTGAAGTAGGGCCGCGGACTGAAGCTGGGCAGCTGGCTTCAGTCGAACAGATCGGCTTCGCCCAAGGGCCCGGCGACCATGTCCTTGGGCGACAGTATCGGCGCTCCCACGAGCGGCCAGTCGATCCCGATCGCGGGATCGTTCCAGGCCATCGAGCGCTCGAGCTCCTTGCACCAGACGTCGGTGGCCTTGTAGACGTAATCGACGCTGTCGGACAACGCCAGATAGCCATGGGCAAAACCGGGCGGCACCCACAGCTGACGCTTGTTTTCCGCCGAAAGCAAAACTCCGACCCAGCGGCCGAAAGTCGGAGAACTGCGGCGGATGTCCACCGCGACATCGAACACCTCGCCCGCCACCACCCGCACCAGCTTGCCCTGTGGGTGCGGCGGCAGCTGGTAGTGCAGGCCGCGCAACACGCCGCGCACCGAACGCGCATGGTTGTCCTGAACGAAGCGGACGGGATGGCCGAGGGCGGCATCGAAACGATCTTGATTGAAGCTCTCGAAGAAAAAACCGCGCTCGTCGCCAACCACGACCGGTTCGACGATTTTGACTTCGGCAATCGCGGTGTCGACCAACTTCATGGGAGCGACTCCGGCTTGGGCAGGAAAGCGGCGAGGCGGGCCAGAGTGCGGGCCGTCGCTCCCCTATGTTCGGCGGCAAACTCACGGCCGGCTTCGCTCATCGCCTGGCGGCGCGCGGGATCGGCGCTCAGGCTCGCCATGGCCTCGAGCGCTGCTTCGGCCTCTTCGACCTGGAGCGCCGCGCCGGCGGCCATCGCGTCTTCGGCCGCCTGGGCAAAGTTGTAGACGCTAGGCCCCAGCACCAGCGGCGTGCCGATAGCCGCAGGCTCGATCACGTTGTGCGAACCGTAAGGAAGCAGGCTGCCGCCCATCAGGGCGACATCGGCACAGGCGTAATACAGCGCCATCTCGCCCATCGAATCGCCCAGGACCAGGACCGGCCCCGCCGTTCCCGCCAACGCCGCCGGCAGGTCGCCCACCTGGGAGCGGCGCAGCACTGGCAGGCCGGTTCCCGCCAACAGCTGGGCCACTTCGTCGAAGCGCTGCGGATGGCGAGGCACGATCAGCAGCACTCGGTCGGATTTCCGGAAATCGGGGTCAGACTGCATTTTCCGGCTCAGCGCTTCAAGGATCAGCGCTTCCTCGCCCTCGCGCGTGCTGGCAAACAGCCACACCGGGCGCGCGATCCGCTCTCGCCAGGTGGCGCCGGTCTCGAGCTGGGCAGCCTCGGGCGTGAAATCGAACTTGAGATTGCCGACCACTTCGGGATTGAGTGCGCCCGACGCTTTCAAGCGCCCGGCATCACCCGCGGTCTGCGCCAGCACCAGGGAAAAACACTGCGCCGCTTCCCGCATCAGGTTCGGTGTCCGCAGCGCCTTGGCGAGCGACTTCTCGGACAGCCGCGCATTGGCCAGCACCATAGTCACGCCTTGCCGCGCCGCCCGCGCGAGCAGATTGGGCCAGACCTCGGTCTCCATCACGATGCCGAGCCGGGGCGAAGTGACGCGCAGGAAGCGCCTGACCGCATACGGAAGGTCGTACGGCAGGTAGCACTGGCTCACCTGGCCCGGATGGGCGCGCACGATGGCAGCCCCGGTCTCGCGCCCGGTCGGCGTCATGTGGGTAAGCAGGATGTGGTGATCGGGCCAGGCTCGCAGCAGGGCCGCCACCAGCGGCTGCGCGGCGCGGGTCTCGCCCACCGAAACGGCGTGGATCCAGATCAGCGGCCGGTTCGACGCCGGGTAGGCCGCCCAGCCGAAGCGTTCCCCCCAGTGGCGGCGGTACTCGGGCTGCTTGCGCGAGCGCCACAGCAGGTAGAGCGCCGCCAGCGGCGCCAGGACCCAGACCAGCAGGGTGTAGAAGAAGCGGGCGCGGCTCATGCCAGGACTTGCTGGCAGGCCGCGATCACCTCAGCGATCGGTGGCTGGACCTTGACCCCGCCCAGGCTGGCGACCGGACCGTCGCCCACCAGCCCCACGAGCTCGATCGGATAGTCGCAAAAAAGGCCGACGCAAGGGCGGCCGAGCGCGGCCGCGAGATGGGTAAGGCCGGTGTCCAGCCCCACCACCAGCGCGGCGCCCGACAGGCTGGTGGCAATGGCGTCGAGCCCCGAACGCGGCGCCACCACCGCCTCCTCGATCTGGGCGGCAATGCGACGGGCCCGTTCGCCCTCCTCGGGCGCGCCCCAGAACAGCAGGCTTTTCATTCCTTGCGTTGCGAGCCAGCGCCCCAACTCGACCCAGCGCTCTTCCGGCCACAGCTTGGTGGGGCGGCTGGCATTGGCGAGCAGCACCGCGTAGCTGCCCTCGACCGTGACCGCAGGAGCCGCGCCGGCCACCAGATCGAAACGCGGCGGCCCGGTCAGTTCGTAGCCCAAGGCCTGCGCCGCCAGTTCGCGACAGCGCTGCAGTGCCGGCAGCTCATAGGGAATGGCAAAACGATGCTGGTAGAACCAGCTCGCCGCCCGCTCTCGGGCCGAACCCGGACCAAAACCGGCCACCGGCGCCCCTGCCCAGCGAGCGACGACGGCGCTTTTCAGAAGTCCCTGGCAGTCGATCACCAGGTCGTAATGGGCCGCGCGCAAGTCGCCGCGGGCGACATCGATCTCGCGCCAGATCGCGCTCCGCAGCAGATGTTTGCGCCAGCGCCGCAGGGCAACCCGGCGCACGTCGCGCACATGCGAACTCATGCGCGGCAAAGCGGTGAAACCCTCCTCGCACACCCAGTCGATCACCGCGTCCGGCCGCGCACGGGCGATGTCGGAGACCATCGGCAACGCATGAACGATGTCTCCCATCGAGGAAGTTTTGACAATCAGGATACGCATGCAGACAGAAACCGTTGAAAGACCCCGCAGTTTTGCACGACCGCCTCCGACACCAGCCAGATTCGGACTGAATCCTCGCGCAAGCCCTCAGTAGGCACGCTCCCGCAGCAGGCGAAGGAGATACTGGCCGTAAGCATTCTGACGCATCGGCGCGGCCAGTTTTTCGAGCTGGACGGCGTCGATCCACCCGTGGCGGAAAGCGATCTCCTCGGGGCAAGCCACCTTCAGACCTTGGCGCCGCTCGAGAGTCGCAATGAACTGGCTGGCGTCGAGCAGGCTGTCATGAGTACCGGTATCGAGCCAGGCATAACCCCGCCCCAGCAGCTCGACGCTCAGTCGCCCCTGCTCCAGGTAATGCCGGTTGATGTCGGTGATCTCGAGCTCGCCACGCCGGCTTGGCGCAAGGCCCGCCGCGACGTCGCAGACTTCGGCATCGTAGAAGTAGAGTCCTGTGACGGCGTAAGAGCTTTTGGGATACGCCGGCTTTTCCTCGATGCTCACGACCCTGCGTTGTCCATCGAACTCGACTACGCCATAACGCTCGGGATCTTGAACGTGATACGCAAACACCGTGGCACCCCTGGTTCGCTGACTGACCGCTCTCAGCATTGGAGCGAAGTCATGGCCGTAGAACAGGTTGTCACCCAGCACCATCGCGCAGGGATCCCCACCGATGAAGCTCCGCCCGAGGATGAAGGCCTGTGCCAGCCCTTCGGGACGAGGCTGAACGCAGTAATTAATCGCCAGCCCCCACTGGCCGCCATCGCCAAGCAGCTGCTGAAAGCGCGGCGTGTCCTGCTGTGTACTGATCAACAGGATGTCGCGGATCCCCGCCAGCATGAGGGTGCTGAGCGGGTAATAGACCATCGGCTTGTCGTAGACCGGCAGCAACTGCTTGCTGAGCGCCAGCGTCGCCGGATGAAGCCGGGTTCCGCTGCCGCCGGCCAGCACGATGCCCTTGCGCTTCATCTCCCCCCCTCCCGAGCCAAAACGCCTGACTCGACCCACTCAGTAATCACCCGTTCGACGCCGTCCTGCCACTCGGGCAAGACAATATCGAAGGCGGACTCCAGCCGCCGGGAGTCCAGACGCGTATCCAGCGGCCGCCGCGCTGGCGTCGGGTAGCTGTCAGTGGCGATCGGAGCAATGGCCTCCGGCAACAACGGCAGCGCCGCTCCCTGCGCACGCGCGTTTGCCACTACGAAGCGAGCCAGGTCGAAACGCGAGACCGATCCCGCCGCGGCCAGGTGATAGGTACCACCTAGCTCTCGCCGATGAACGAGTGAACGAGCGGCATGCGCACTAACATCGGCGATCAACTCGGCCCCGGTCGGTGCGCCGACTTGATCGGCCACCATCTCCACCGCATAGCGAGTCGCCCCCAGACGCAGCACGCTGCGAACGAAGCTCTCGCCACGCGCAGCGTAGACCCAACCCGTACGAAGAATCAGGTGGCGGCAGCCGCTGGCGCGAATCGCGGCCTCGCCTTCCAGCTTGCTGCGGCCGTAGGCGTTGAGCGGCGCCGCCATCGCGTCTTCGGCATAGGGCGCTCCCGCCTCCCCATCGAACACGTAATCGGTCGAGTAATGCATCAGGGTCGAACCCACGTCTGCGGCCGCCTCGGCCATGGCCGCCACGGCCGCGGCGTTGACAAGGTATGCCTGTTCCACCTCGGTCTCGGCCCGATCAACCAAGGTATAGGCCGCCGCATTGACAATCAGAGCCGGCCGCAGCGCTCGCACTGTCGCCGCCAAGGCTTGGGGCCGGGCGAGGTCGCCACAAGCACCCGCGGCTCCGGTGCGGTTCGGCACCATAAGCTCACCCAGCGGAGCCAACGAGCGCTGCAACTCCCACCCCAACTTGCCGTTGCCACCGAAAAGAAGAATCTTCATGGCTCGATCGGATCGAAGCCGCGCCGCCCGTAGTTTTGCTCGATCCACTGGCGGTAGGCGCCACTGCGCACGTCGGCCACCCAGTCGGTGTGATCGAGATACCACTGGACCGTCTTTCGAAGTCCGCTCGCAAAGGTCTCAACACGGCTCCAACCAAGCTCTCGCTCGATCTTGCTCGAGTCCACCGCGTAACGACGGTCATGGCCAGGACGATCAGCGACGAAATCGATCTGATCGGCGTAGTGCCCAGCCTCCTTGGGGCGAAGCTCGTCGAGCACGGCGCACACGGCCTCGGCCACTTGAAGATTGGTGCGCTCGCTCGCCCCGCCAACGTTGTAAACCTCGCCCACTCGACCGCGCGCCAGCACGGCGCGGATCGCAGCACAATGGTCGGCCACGAACAACCAGTCGCGCACTTGTTGACCGTCGCCATAAATCGGCAAGGGCTTGCCCTCGAGCGCGTTGAAAATCAGCAAAGGAATCAGCTTCTCCGGAAACTGATGCGGACCGTAGTTGTTGCTGCAGTTGACTGTCACGGTGGGAAGGCCATAAGTGCGATGCCACGCCCGCACCAGATGGTCGCCCGCCGCCTTGCTCGCTGCGTAAGGACTGTTGGGTGCGTACGCGCGGGTCTCAGCAAACGGCAACTCGCCCGGGCCCAGCGAGCCATAGACTTCGTCGGTGGAGATATGGACAAAGCGGAAACCGTCGCGCTCAAGGCCGCCCAGTTCGCTCCAATAGGCACGCGTCGCCTCCAGCAGCGAAAAGCTGCCATCGACATTGCTGCGGATAAACTCGTCCGGCCCCAGAATGCTGCGATCGACATGACTCTCGGCCGCGAAGTGGACGATTGCTCGCGGCCGCCAACGGTTCAGCACAGCCAGAACCTCGCTGCGGGCGCCGATGTCGACTGGGTGGAAAGAGAAATCGCGCCGCCGCATCACCGAGGAGAGATTCGCGAGATTGCCGGCGTAGCTGAGCTTGTCGAGCACCGCCACCGGGCCATTCTCAAGCGCCAGCCAGTCCTTGACGAAGTTGGCGCCGATGAAGCCCGCGCCGCCGGTGACGAGGATCATCGCCGCCTCCGCTCACAGCCCCTCGAGCTTGCGCGCCAGCTGCTTGCCAAGCTCGACACCCGGCTGATCGAACGCATTGATCCCGAGGATGGTCGCCAGCATCGTGGTTTTGTGTTCGTAGAGCGCCAGCAGAGCGCCCAGACGCGCTGGCGTCAAACGGTCGATCGCGATGGTGCTCACGGCATTGACCGCCTGCGAATCGGCATCGGGCGACACCAGCGCATCCGCCTGCGCGCGCGCATTGGCGAGCAGGCTGGCATGATGTTCGGGGTAGTCGTGTTCGTGTTGCTCGGCCCACAGGATGTCGACGCTGGTGCGACCGGTTCCCTGCCGCAGCCATTGGAAGAAAGTGTGCTGGGCATCGGTGCCGACCCCCCCCCACACGGCTTGCCCCGTCGGGTACAACGCCATCTTGCCGTCGATGCGGCGGCTCTTGCCCAGGCTCTCCATCTCGAGCTGCTGCAGCCAAGGAATCATCGGCCCGAGTCGGTCGTCGTACGGCAGCAGACAATGGGTCGTGGCCTTGAGGGCAATCGAGTTCCAGGCAGCGAACATCGCGAGATTGGCCGGCAGGTTGGCCCCCAGTCGGGTCTCGAGAGAATGCTGATCCATTGCCCGCGCCCCGGCCAGCAACTCGTCGAATACCGCCGGGCCGCAAGCCAGCATCACCGGCAGGCCAATCGCGCTCCACAGCGAAAAGCGGCCGCCGACCCAGTCCCATAAGGGAAACTGGCGATCGTCGGGCAGGCCAAGCAACTGCGCTGGATCCGGCCGCGCCGACACTGCGACCATGTGTTGCGCCAGGCCCGCCGCGTCGATTCCCGCCGCGTCGAACCAGGCCTGAATCGCCCTTGCGTTCAGCAAAGTTTCCCGAGTGGAAAAACTCTTGCTCGACACGATCGCGAGGGTGCGGCGAGCATCGAGTTGTGGCAACAGCCGAGCCAAGACCGTGCCATCAACGTTACTGACGAAATGCACCTTCGGCCCGGCGTGTTGGCCGGTGAGCGCACTCACCACCAGGCGCGGTCCGGCGTCCGAACCACCGATGCCGACGTTGATGACGTCGGTGATGACCTCACCCATGGCGCCACGCCAGTCGCCGTCACGCACGGCCCGGGCAAAAGTGGTCATCCTTGCCTGGGTGGCCTTCACCGCATCAAAGCCCGGATGTTCATGTCGATCGGCGCGCAGCAGGGTATGCAAAGCCGGCCGGATTTCGCTGCGATTGACGAGCTCGCCCGCCATCATCGCGGCGTGGGCGGGGATGACCCCCGCCGCCTCCGCAATGTCGTGCAGAAGACCCAGGTCGTCCGGTGTGACGCGTTGGCGGCCGACATCGAGCGTCAGTCCGCACGCGGCGAGCAGGGCCGGGGCACCAGCGGCATGCGACAAGGGCTGGGGCGTGATGCGAGTGCGCGCGACCAGGGATTCGAGCCGGTTCATGCGACCTCAGAAAGGAAGTTCAGCATCGGGCGCGACGGCGAGGATTGCGGTGCGGAAAGCCGCCTGGATCCGCGCCAGAGCTGCGGGCGTATCGCCTTCAAAGCGCAGGACCACGACCGGCGTGGTGTTGGACGGCCGCGCCAGGCCGAAGCCGTCGGGCCATTCGGCGCGGACGCCGTCGATGGTGATGATCTCGCTGGCGCCATCGAACCTCGCTGCAGTCCGCAGCCGCTCGACCAAGGCAACGTTCTCACCTTCGGCTGTCTTGATCTGCAGCTCGGGCGTGTTGACCGCGGTCGGCAGCGCCTTGAGCACGGCCGAGGGATCGGCGCTGCGCGAAAGAATCTCGAGCAGGCGGGCGCCGGCGTACAAGCCATCGTCGAATCCAGGCCAGCGGTCGTTGAAAAACAGATGGCCGCTCATCTCTCCCGCAAACGGCGCGGCGGACTCCTTGAGCTTGGCCTTGATCAGCGAGTGCCCGGTGCGCCACATAGTGGGCTTGCCTCCATGCGCCCGCACCCAGGGCGCAAGCGCGCGCGTGCATTTGACGTCGAAGATGATCTCGCCACCTGGGTTCGCTGCCAGAATGTCCTGCGCAAACAGCATGATCTGGCGATCGGGGTAGATGATCTGCCCGTCCTTGGTGACCACTCCCAGGCGATCGCCGTCGCCGTCGAAGGCGAGGCCCAACTCGGCATCGGTCTCGTGCAGCGCGCGCACGAGATCTTCCAGGTTTTCCGGGTGGGCCGGGTCGGGGTGGTGGTTGGGGAAGGTGCCGTCGATATCGGTGAAGAGTTCGACCACCTCGCAGCCCAGGGCGCGATAGAGCTGGACCGCCGTAGGGCCGGCCACGCCGTTGCCGCAGTCGATCGCGATCTTCATGGGGCGCGACAGCTTGACGTCGCCCACGATGGCAGCGAGATAGGCCGGCAGCACGTCGGCCATGCGCACCTCGCCCCGGGTCGCACCTTGTACCAGGCGGCCCTCATCGATGCGGGCGCGCAGAGCCTGGATGCCGTCGCCGTGCAGAGTGGAGCCTCCCATCATCATCTTGAGGCCGTTGTATTCGGGCGGATTGTGGCTGCCGGTAATCTCGACCCCGGACCCGGTGCCCAGGTGCGCGGTGGAGAAATAAAGCACGGGAGTCGGCACCATGCCGACGTCGATCACTGCGGTGCCGGTCGAAGCGATGCCGTCTTCCAGCACATCGCGCAGCAGGGGGCCGGACAAGCGACCGTCGCGACCGATGCAGATCGCGGGTATGCCTTGCTCGACCGCTTCGGAGCCCAGAGCCTGGCCGATCGCCCGCACGGCCTCGGGCGTAAGCGCGGACTCGACGATGCCGCGGATGTCGTAAGCCTTGAAGATCGAGGCAGAGAGGGTCATGGTGATCTTGAGCTTGAATGCAGAGCCGGCCGGGGCGGCCAGCGCCAGGTTGATCTGTCCGCGCCACAACAACGCCCAGTAGTCATTCCGACAGCAAAATACGGAGCCAGGGTGTTGGCGCAACAGGCGTTGATCGCTGCGCCGATAGAATCCACGCATTCTATCGAGCGCCGCCCATGTTCGTCGCGGCGAGCAAACACCCAAGGGGCACTTCATGTTGGCTGTCATTCTTTCGGGCGGATCCGGCACCCGACTCTGGCCCGTTTCGCGCGAAGCCCAGCCCAAGCCTTTCATGCGTATCGGCGCTGGTCCCTCGTTGCTGCAGCGGACGGCCTTGCGCGCGGCCCGCGCTGGCGCGCAGCGCTGCCTGATCGTCACCAACGGCGATTACACCTTCCGCACCTTGGAAGAAATCGAGGCGCTGGGCGACCGCGCGCCGGGCGACCTGAGCCTGATGCTCGAACCCATGGGGCGCAATACCGCCCCCGCGATCGCCGCCGCCTGCGTCTGGGCCCAGGCCCAGGGACTGGGGACCGAACCGCTGCTGGTGCTGCCAGCCGACCACCTGATCCAGGACGAAGCCCGTTTTGCCGTGGTCGCGGCGCACGCCGAGCGGCTCGCCATGGAGGGCCGGATCGTCCTGTTCGGAATTCGCCCGACCATGCCGGAGACCGGCTTCGGCTACATCGAATGCGAAGCCATCCCTCAGGGCGACGCGGCCCAGGCCGTGCGGCGCTTTGTCGAAAAACCCAAGGCCGAGACCGCGGCCGAATACCTCGCCACCGGCAACTACCTGTGGAATAGCGGCATGTTTTGCTTCACCGCCGACACCATGGCGGCGGCGCTGGGCACACATGCGCCAGCCGTTCTTGCCGCCGCTCATGCTGCCGTCGAAGCCGGCACTGCCGCGACCGTGGAAGGCAAGGCGGCGCGGATCCAGCTCGACCGCTCCGCTTTCGCTCAGGCGCCCGACATCTCGATCGACTACGCCGTGATGGAAAAGGCCCCGGGCGTGGTCGTTCTGGCCGGCGATTTCGGCTGGAGCGACATCGGCTCGTGGAAGGCGGTGGCCGACGAGCTGCCGCACGACGCCCGCGGCAACACCGTGAGCGGCGAAGTGCTGCTGGCCGATTGCCACAACGTGTATGCACAAAGCGAGGATCGCCTAGTGGCGGCAGTGGGCTTGCGCGACGTGGTGATCGTCGACACCCCCGACGCCGTGTTGGTCTGCGACAAACATGCCAGCCAACAGGTCAAGGACATCGTCGGCGAACTCAAGCGCCGCGGCCACGACGCGCACAAGCTGCACCGCACCGTGGCCCGCCCCTGGGGCACTTACACCACGCTGCAGGAAGGTCCTCGCTTCAAGATCAAACGGATCGAGGTCAAGCCCGGCGCGTCGCTCTCACTGCAGATGCACCACCACCGCAGCGAACACTGGGTGGTGGTGAGCGGCACCGGCCGCGTGGTGGTCGACGAGCGCGAGGTGCTGCTGTCACCCAACGAGTCGACCTATGTTCCGATCGGCTCGAAGCATCGTTTGGAAAATCCCGGCAAGGTCGCGCTCACCTTGATTGAAGTCCAGTGCGGCGATTACGTGGGTGAGGACGACATCGTGCGCTTCGAAGACAGGTATGGGCGG
>JAEZVV010000129.1 GCA_023443095.1 Pseudomonadota bacterium | reverse complement strand
GTCCTGTTCTACGTGATTCCGCTGGCGGCCTGAAGCGCCGGGGGCATCCAAGCAAAAGGGCGGCCGTGTGGCCGCCCTTTTTCGTTGATCGAAGAGGGTGTCAGTCGAGCTTGGCGCCGCTGCGTTCGACCACCGGTCCCCAGCGCTTGCGCTCGGCCGCCATGAAGTTGGCGAAGTCTCGCGGGCTGCCGCCGGCGGCGTCCCAGCCGGCGCCTTCCATGCGGCGGCGGACATCGGGGTCGGCCAGGATTGCGGCGAGCTCGCGGTTGAGCCGCTCTATCAGCTCGGGCGAGGTGCCGGCCGGTGCCAGCAGACCGTTCCAGGCGATCGCCTCGAAGCCGGGGAAGCCGCTTTCGGCCAGCGTGGGCAGCTCCTTCATGCCGGGCCAGCGGGTGCGGCTCGTCACCGCCAGCGGCTTGATGCGGCCAGCCTTGATCAGCGGCAGCAGCGAGGTGGGGTTGGACATGATCACCTGCACGTCGCCCGCCGCCGTGGCCTGGGCCGCAGGCGGTGCGCCGTTGTAGGGGATGTGCACGAGGTGGAGCTGGCCCTGGACCTTGAGCTGCTCCATCGCCAGATGCGAGGTCGAGCCATTGCCGACCGAGGCGTAGTTGAGCTGGCCGGGTTTTTTCTTGATGAGCGCGATCAGCTCGGCCACCGAGTTGACCGGCAGCCGGCTGTTGACGGCGAGCAGGTTGGGCGCGGTCCCCAGAAGGATGATGGGGGCAAGGTCCTTGGCCGGGTCGTACGGCAGCTTGCTGTAGAGATAGGGCGCAAGCGCGAGCGGGCCGGTGAACGAGATCCCGAGCGTGTAACCGTCGGCTGCGCTCTTGGCCAAGGCATCGGTGCCGGCCGTGCCGCCGGCAGCCGCACGGTTGTCGGGCACTACCGGCTGACCGAGCCGCTGCTGCAGTCGATCGGCGATCAGGCGGCCGAGCACATCGACCGAAGAGCCCGGCGGGGCGGTGAGAATCAGCTTGACCGGCTTGCTCGGCCAGGCTTGGGCGCGCGCCAGGCCCGGCAGAACGGCGAGCGCCGAGGCGATCAGGAAAGGACGGCGTTGCATCTCGGCCTAGTGAGTGAAAGAGGCGCGCCCGCACGCTGGCGGGCACGCCGGTTGGGTCGACTTCAGGCGACGTTGCGGCCGAGCAGCAGGTATTCCATCAAGGCCTTCTGCACGTGCATGCGGTTCTCGGCTTCGTCCCAGACCACCGATTGCGGACCTTCGAGCACGGCTTCGGTCACTTCCTCGCCGCGGTGGGCGGGCAGGCAGTGCATGAAAAGCGAATCGGGCGCGGCCACCGCCATCATGTCTTCGTCGACGCACCAGTCGGCAAAGGCAAGGCGGCGGGTCTCGTTCTCGGCTTCGAAACCCATGCTGGTCCAGACGTCGGTGGTGACCAGGTGGGCGCCGCGGGCGGCGTCGATCGGGTCGGCGAAGAACTGGAAGTGCGGACCGGCGGGAGCCAGTGCGGGGTCGAGCGGGTATTGCGGCGGGGTCGAGACCTGCACCTTGAAGTCGAGCAGCTGCGCCGCCTGCAGCCAGGTGTAGAGCATGTTGTTGGCGTCGCCGATCCAAGCCACCGTCTTGCCGGCGATGCTGCCGCGATACTCGACGAAGGTGAGGATGTCGGCCAGGATCTGACAGGGGTGGTACTCGTTGGTCAGGCCGTTGATGACCGGCACCCGCGAGTATTTGGCAAAACGCTCGATCTTGGCCTGCTCGAAAGTGCGGATCATCACCACGTCGACCATGCGGGAGATCACCCGGGCCGTGTCTTCGATCGGCTCGGAGCGGCCGAGCTGCGAATCGCCGGTAGTGAGGTGGATCACCGAGCCGCCCAGCTGATACATGCCGGCTTCGAAACTGACGCGGGTGCGGGTGCTCGCCTTCTCGAACACCATGGCGAGGGTGCGGTCGGTCAGCGGCTGGTAGAACTCGTAGCGCTTGAAGCGGTCCTTGATGATGCGGGCGCGTTCGAGCACGTGCTCGATCTCGCTGCGGTCGAAGTCGTCAAGCTTGAGGAAGTGTTTGATCGGCAAGGCCGTCATGAAGTGCTCCTAGGCGGCAGCCTGGTTGGATTCGGCGAGGAAGTTGCGGATCAGCGGCACCAGCAGCGCCACGATCTGGTCGGCTTCGTCGGCCGAGAGGTTGAGCGCGGGCAAGAGCCGCACCACGCTGTCGGCGGTGACGCTGATCAGCAACCCGGCATCGAGCGCGCGCTTGAGCAACTCGCCGCAGGGGCGGTCGAGTTCGATCCCGAGCATCAGACCCTGGCCGCGGATTTCCTTCAGCCCCGCAACGTCTTGTAGGCCGGTCGCAAGCCCCGCCTTGATGCGTTCGCCCATGGCGTGGGCGTTGGCGAGCAGCTGTTCCTGCTCGACGATGGCCAGGGTTTCAACCCCGGCGCGCATCGCCAGCGGGTTGCCGCCGAAAGTGGTGCCGTGGTTGCCGGGGCCGAAAATATGGCAGGCCTTGGCGCCGACCACCACCGCCCCGATAGGCACGCCCGAACCCAGGCCCTTGGCGAGCGGCATCACGTCGGGGCGTATGCCCGCCCACTGATGGGCGAACCACTTGCCGGTGCGGCCGATGCCACATTGGACTTCGTCGAGCATCAGCAGCCAGTTCTGCTCGTCGCAGACCGCACGCAGCTCGCGCAGCATGTCCCAGCGCGCAGGGTTGATGCCGCCTTCGCCCTGGATCGTCTCGAGGAAAACCGCGACCACGTTGGGATTGGTGCGGGCCACTTCGCGCACGGCGTGGATGTCGTTGAAGGGCAGGCGCACGAAACCCTCGACCAGGGGTTCGAAGCCTTTCTGGACCTTGGGGTTGCCCGTGGCCGAGAGGGTCGCGATCGAGCGGCCGTGGAAGGCCTTGTCGTAGACGATGATCTCGGGGCGTTCGATGCCGCGGTCGCGGCCATACTTGCGCGCAAGCTTGAGCGCGGCCTCGTTGGCTTCCAGCCCGCTGTTGCAGAAAAAGGCCGCTTCCAGCCCCGAGAGCTCGCACAGCTTGGCCGCGAGCCGCTCCTGCAACGGAACCTGGTAATAGTTCGAGCAGTGGATCAGCTTGGCGACCTGGTCCTGCAGCGCAGGCACGAGCTTGGGGTGGGCGTGGCCGAGCGTGTTGACGGCGATGCCGGAGAGCGCGTCCAGGTATCGTCGCCCCGATTCATCCCACAGCCAGGACCCTTCGCCATGCGTGAAGGCGACCGGTAGACGGGAGTAGGTGTTCATCAGGTGCGACATCGAATGCCTTTCAAAAAGAAGAGGCGTTGCGCACCGGATGGCGCGCAACGCCCGATCGATTATAGGCACGGGCGCGTCGGTTACAGCGCTAGCGGCGGCGATGCCTGAGC
>JAEZVV010000180.1 GCA_023443095.1 Pseudomonadota bacterium | reverse complement strand
CCGAGACCAGCGACAAGCTGCCCCTGGTGTGGCCGGTCCATCCGCGCACCCGCGCCGCGATCGAGCGCGCCGGCCTGGGCGCGACCCTGGCCGCAGCGCGCATCCTTCTGCTGCCTCCGCAGGGCTACCGGGAAATGGTGGGCCTGATGGCCGCCGCCACCCTGGTGCTGACCGACTCGGGCGGGGTGCAGGAGGAGACCACCGCGCTCGGCGTTCCCTGCCTGACGCTGCGAGAGAACACCGAGAGGCCGATCACGATTGAACACGGCACCAACACCCTGGTCGGCCGAGACGCGGCCCTGATTGCGCGCCTGGTCGACGAGATCCTCGCCACCGGCGGCAAGCGCGGGCGCTCGCCCGAGGGCTGGGACGGCGCCGCCGCGCCGCGCATCGCCGCGCATCTGTCGGCCTGGCTCGCGGCTCGCCGCGTCGCTGCCCCTGCCTGAGGGCGGACCATGGGCACGCAGCAAGCCGACCCCGGGATCCGGAATGCGCTTTCGATCGATGTCGAAGACTGGTTTCAGGTCTCGGCCTTCGCACCGGTCATCGCCCGCGCCGACTGGGAACGCCTGCCGTGCCGGGTCGAACGCAATGTCGAGCGTCTGCTCGAGCTACTGGCAGAGAATCAGGCCCAGGCGACCTTCTTCACCCTCGGCTGGATCGCCGAGCGTTATCCGCAACTAGTGCGCCGCATCGTCGGCGCCGGCCACGAACTCGCCAGCCACGGTTACGGCCATCTGCGCGCGAGCGAACAGACGCGCGAGCAGTTCCGCGCCGACATCCGCCGCGCCCGCGCCCTGCTGCAGGACATCGGCCAGGTGGCGGTCGACGGTTACCGCGCGCCGAGTTTCTCGATCGGCGCCGGCAATCTTTGGGCTTTCGACGAGTTGGCCGCGGCCGGCCACCGCTACAGCTCGAGCGTCTACCCGGTGGCGCACGATCACTACGGCATGCCCGAAGCGCCGCGTTTTGCCTGGAGGCTGGACAGCGGCCTGCTCGAGATTCCGGTGAGCACGGCGCGCATCGCCGGCCGCAACTGGCCGGTGGGCGGGGGCGGTTATTTCCGCCTCGCGCCTTACGCTCTCTCGCGCTGGGCGATCCGCCACGTCAACCTCAGCGATCGTCGACCGGCGATTTTCTACATGCACCCGTGGGAAATCGATCCGGGCCAGCCGCGGGTCCGCGACGCGAGCATCAAGGCGAAGTTCCGCCACTACCTCAACCTAGGCCGCACCGAGTCCCGCCTGACCCGGCTCTTGTCCGACTTCCGCTGGGCCCGGGTCGACCAGGCCTGGGCGAGCGAGCTGGCATGAAACGCGACGAGGCGCCTCTGCTGTCGACGCTGCAGGTCCGGCCCTTCCGCGAAGCCGACCGCGCCGCCTGGGACCGCTTCGTTTTAGCCGCGCCCGGAGCGACATTTTTCCACCGCATCGGCTGGCGCGACATCATCGAGACGGTGTTCGACCACCATACCCACTACCTGCTGGCCGAACGCGGATCGGAAATCGTCGGGGTACTGCCGCTCGCGCAGATCCGCAGCTGGCTGTTCGGCCACTCGCTGGTGTCGCTGCCGTTTGCCGTTTACGGCGGGGTAGCGGCGACCGACCCCGCCGCGGTGCCGGCGCTGCACCGGGCGGCGCTGGCGCTGGCGCGCGAGCTCGGGGTCGACCACCTCGAGCTGCGCAACCCCGAGCCGCGCGAGGCGGACTGGCCGCGGCAGGACTTGTACGTCACCTTCCGCAAGCCGATAGCACCGACGGTCGAGGCCAATCTCAACGCCATTCCGCGCAAGCAGCGGGCGATGGTGCGCAAGAGCATCCTGCGCGGCTTGCGCAGCGAAATCGACGGCGACGCCGCCCGCTTTTTCGAGCTCTACGCCGACAACGTCCACCGCCACGGCACGCCGGCGCTGCCGCGCCGCTATTTCGAGTCGGTGCTCGCTACCTTCGGCGCCGACGCCGAGGTGCTGACCGTGCTCGACACCCACGGCCAGCCGGTCTCGGGCGTCCTGTCTTTCTACTTCCGCGACGAGGTCCTGCCGTATTACGCGGGCGATCTGCCGGCGGCGCGCGAACTCGCCGCCAACGACTTCAAGTATTGGGAGCTGATGCGGCGCGCCTGCGAGCGGGGCTTGAAAACCTTCGATTACGGCCGCTCGAAACGCGGCACCGGTTCGTTCGACTTCAAGAAGAACTGGGGCTTCGAGCCGACCCCGCTCGCCTACGAATACCAGCTGTTCAAGCGGGACTCGGTGCCGCAGAACAACCCGTCTAACCCCAAGTACCGGCTGATGATCTCGACCTGGCAACGCCTGCCGCGCGGCCTGGCCAATACGCTGGGACCCTGGGTCGTGCGCCATCTCGGGTGAGCTCATGGAAGCCATCCTCTATCTCGCGCACCGGATTCCCTACCCGCCCAACAAGGGCGACAAGATCCGCTCCTTCCACATCCTGCGGCATCTGGCGGCGCGCTACCGGGTGTTCCTCGCGTGTTTCGTCGACGATCCGGCCGATGTGGCGGCAATCCCCGAACTCGACCGTTATTGCGCCGGCCGCTGCGTGCTCAAGCGCCACGGCCGCCTTGCGCACCTGCACAGCCTGGCCGGGCTGGCGCGGGGCGAGGCCTTGAGCCTGGCACGCTGGCGCAGCGGCGAGATGCGGTCGTGGGTGGAGCGCACCGTGGCCGAGCAGGGCATTACCCGCGCCGTGGTGTTTTCGGGGGCGATGGCGCAATACGCGCTTGGGCTTCCCGGGCTGAGACTGGTCACCGATTTCTGCGATGTCGATTCGGCCAAGTTCACTCAATACGCGCCCGACCATGCTTGGCCGGTGTCCTGGGTCTATCGCCGCGAAGGCCGCCGCCTGCTCGAGTGGGAAGCCCGGGTGGCGCGGCATTCGGCCGCCAGCGTGTTTGCCACCCGCGCCGAAGCCGACCTGTTCGAGCGCCTTGCGCCCGGTCAGGCGGCTTCGCTGGCCGTGCTCGAAAACGGGGTCGACACCGCGTATTTCCGTCCCGCCGAACGCCCCAACCCGTATGCCGCGGGCGAAATTGCCATCGTTTTCACGGGCGCGATGGATTATTGGCCCAATGTCGACGCAGTGAGCTGGTTCGCGCGCGAGATCCTGCCGCGCCTGGCCGAGCGTCATGGCCGCGTGCGTTTTGTGGTGGTCGGCATGAATCCGGCGCCAGCGGTGCTCGCGCTGGCGGCCGACCCGCGGGTGACGGTCACCGGCAAGGTGGCCGATGTCCGGCCTTACGTGCAACACGCGCGGGTGGTGGTGGCGCCGCTGCGGGTGGCGCGCGGGATCCAGAACAAGGTGCTCGAAGCGATGGCGATGGCGCGGCCGGTGGTGGTCTCGGCCACGTGCGCCGCGGGGCTCAACGGCGAGACCGGGCTCGAGTTCGCCACGGCGAGCAGCGCCGCCGAGTTCGTCGAGCGGGTCTCGGCCTTGATCGAACCGCACGCCGGCGAGGCGATGGGGCTGCGCGCCCGCGCCCGCATCCTGGCCGACCGCGACTGGGACCGCAACCTGGCCCAGCTCGATGCCTTGCTGGGCGCACCGGTGCCAGCGCAGGAGCCGATCCATGCATTCTGAAGCGCAGGCCTTCGACATCGCGACGCCCGCGCGGCGCATGAGCCCCGAGCTGGCGGTGGGGCTGGTGACGGTGGTCTTGTTCGCCGTGCTGGCGCTTTACGCGGGCACGACGCGGTCCATGGTCGAGATCTGGATCCGCGCCGAGACCTTCAACCACTGTTTTCTGGTGATCCCGCTTTTCCTGTGGCTGCTGTGGGGCGAGCGGGCCCAGCTGGCGGCGATTCCGGCGCGGCCGTATTGGCCTGGCCTGCTGCTGGTGGCGGCGATCGGCACCGTGTGGCTGGGTGGGCAGCTGGCCTCGGCGATCGGGCCGTCTCAGTTTGCCGTGATCGCCTGGGTGCCGGCGCTGGTGCTGACGATCTTCGGCTGGGGCTGGGTGCGTGCCCTGGCGATCCCGCTGCTCTTCCTCTTTTTCGCCGTGCCTTTCGGCGAAGTGCGGGTGCCGACCCTGATCGACTGGACCGCCGATTTCACCGTGACGGCGCTGCAGGCCACTGGCATCCCGGTCTATCGCGAGGGCAACTACTTCATCATCCCTTCGGGCGCTTGGTCGGTGGTCGAGGCCTGCAGCGGCATCCGCTACCTGATCGCCTCGCTCATGGTGGGCTGCGTCTACGCCTGGCTGATGTACCGCTCGACCCGTCGGCGGGTGTTGTTCATCCTGGTCTCGATTCTCACGCCGCTGGTGGCCAACTGGCTGCGCGCCTACCTGATCGTGATGCTGGGCCACCTCTCGAACAACAAGATCGCCACCGGGGTCGACCACATCATCTACGGCTGGATCTTCTTCGCGATCGTGATGTTCCTGCTGGTCGCGGTCGGCTGGCGCATCTTCGATCGCCCTGTCGATGACCCGGCGATCGATCCGGCGCGTCTGCAGCCAGTGCCTCCGGCGCCGTCTGCCC
>JAEZVV010000068.1 GCA_023443095.1 Pseudomonadota bacterium | reverse complement strand
GTGGTCGACGTGGCTCCCGCGCCGCCGCCGGCTCCTTTGCTGCGGCTGGTTGCGAGCGGTCGCTCGTGGGTCAAGGTCGAAGGTTCCGACAATGTCGTTTTGCTCGAGCAGTTGCTCGAAAACGGCAGCGACGAAGTGGTCGAGGGTATTCCGCCCCTCACCGTGGTGGTGGGCGACGCCTCGCACGTCAAGGTCGAGCTGCGCGGAGAAGCGGTCGACATCTCGCCTTTCACGCAAAAAGGCGTGGCGCGTTTCCGCCTGGAGTAGCCATGAACCAAGCCACCGATTCCGCGTCTGAGCTGCCGGGCTGCCAGCCCGAGGTCGCCTGCGCCGCGCCGCGCCGCGCCACGCGTCAGGTCGAGCTGCGCTGGGGCAGCCGCGTGACCAAGGTCGGGGGCGATGCGCCGGTGCTGGTGCAGGCGATGACCAATACCGACACTGCCGATGCCGTGGCCACCGCCATCCAGGTCAAGGCGCTGGCCCAAGCGGGTTCGGAGGCCGTCCGCATCACCGTCAACTCGCCGGAAGCGGCGGCCGAAGTGGCGGCGATCCGCGAGCAACTCGACCGCATGGGCGTCGATGTGCCGCTGGTGGGCGACTTCCACTACAACGGCCACAAGCTGCTCACCCAGTATCCCGAGTGCGCGCAGGCGCTCTCGAAGTACCGCATCAACCCCGGCAATCTCGGCAAGGGCACGCGGCGCGACGACAACTTCGCGCAGATGATCGACGTCGCCTGCCGCTACGACAAGCCGGTGCGCATCGGCGTGAACTGGGGCTCGCTCGACCAGGAGCTGCTCGCCCGCATGATGGACGACAACCTCCGCCGTGCCGTGCCGCTCGACGCCAAGGCGGTCTTGCGCGAGGCTCTGGTGCGCTCGGCGATCGACAACGCAAGACGCGCCGAAGAGCTGGGCCTGGGCGGAAATAGGATCGTGCTGTCGGCCAAGGTGAGCGGCGCGCAGGACTTGATCGCGGTCTACCGCGAGCTCTCGCGCCGCTGCGACTACCCGCTGCACCTGGGCTTGACCGAAGCCGGCATGGGCAGCAAGGGCATCGTCGCTTCGACAGCGGCGCTGTCGGTGCTGCTGCAGGAGGGCATCGGCGACACCATTCGCGTCTCGCTCACGCCGGCGCCGGGTGAGCCGCGCACGACCGAGGTTCAGGTGGCGCAGGAAATCCTGCAGGCCCTGGGTCTGCGCGCCTTCACCCCGCAAGTGGTGGCCTGCCCCGGCTGCGGCCGCACTACCAGCACCGTCTTCCAGGAGCTGGCGCAGAAGATCCAGGCCTATCTGCGCGAGCAGATGCCGCTCTGGCGCGCCGACTTTCCCGGCGTCGAAACCATGAACGTCGCGGTGATGGGCTGCGTGGTCAACGGGCCCGGCGAAAGCAAACATGCCAATATCGGCATTTCCTTGCCGGGCACCGGAGAGAGTCCGGTGGCGCCGGTTTTCATCGATGGCGAACGCTCGGTGACCTTGAAGGGCGAGGGCATCGCCGAAGAGTTCCAGGCCATCGTCGAAAATTACGTGCGCCGCAAGTACGGCCGTGCAACCCGGGCGGATGCGGCCGACGCCCAAGCCTAAGAAGAAGATGTCGAAACAGAAACTCGCCGCGGTGCGCGGCATGAACGATATGCTGCCGGCCGACGCGCCGCTGTGGGAAGCCTTCGAGGCTACCGCGGTCGACGTGTTGAAGGGTTACGGCTACCAGCAGATCCGCACCCCCATCCTCGAACACACGGCGGTGTTTACGCGCGGCATCGGCGAAGTCACCGACATCGTCGAGAAGGAGATGTATTCCTTCACCGACCAGTTGAACGGCGAACAGCTCACCCTGCGCCCGGAAAACACCGCGGCCGTGGTGCGGGCGACGATCGAACACAACCTGCTCTACGACGCCCCGCGTCGGCTCTGGTACATGGGGCCGATGTTCCGCCACGAGCGGCCCCAGCGCGGCCGCTACCGCCAGTTCCACCAGCTCGGCGCCGAGGCGCTGGGTTTCGGCGGCCCGGACGTCGACGCCGAGCAGATCCTGCTGCTGCGCCGCCTGTGGGAGGAGCTGGGCATCGGTCCGGTGCGGCTCGAGCTCAATTCACTGGGCGCGCTCGATGAACGCGCGGCCCACCGCGCCGCCCTGATCCAATATTTCGAAGCCCACGCCGACCTGCTCGATGCCGACGCCCGCCGTCGCCTGCACAGCAATCCGCTGCGTATCCTCGACACCAAGAATCCGGCGATGCAGGAGATGGTCGAAGGCGCGCCGCGCCTGCTCGACCATCTGGGCGGAGAGTCGCTTGCCTTCCTGCGCCGGCTCGAGGTGCTGCTGTCGGCCGCCGGGGTCGAGTATTCGATCAATCCGCGCCTGGTGCGCGGCCTCGACTATTACAACCACACCGTATTCGAGTGGATCACCGATCGGCTCGGCGCCCAGGGCACGATCTGCGGCGGCGGTCGCTACGATCCGCTGGTCGAGATGCTCGGTGGCAAGCCCGCCCCCGGCTGCGGCTTCGCGATGGGGATCGAGCGTGTGATCGAGCTGATGCGGGAAGCCGGCGTGGTCGAGGCGCCGCCGGTCTGCGACGTCTACGTTCTGCATCAGGGCGGTGACACGCTGATCCCGGCGTTGG
>JAEZVV010000184.1 GCA_023443095.1 Pseudomonadota bacterium | reverse complement strand
CCTCAGCAACGAGGGCGGACCGCGCACGATGGTGATCACGCCGCGCGAGAAACTGTGGGGCCCGGACTACCTGCGTTTCGGCCTCGGGCTCGAGAGCGATTTCCAGGGCAGCAACGCCTTCAACCTGCTGGTCCAGTACCGCAAGACCTGGCTCAACCGTCTGGGCGCCGAATGGCTGACCGAGGCCCAGATGGGGCAGGACACCCACCTGACGACCGAGTTCTATCAGCCGCTGCATGAGGCCGGCATCTGGTTCGGTTCGGTCTACGGCGGCGTCGGACGCAAGACCCGCGGCGTTTTCATCGGCGACGACCGGGTGGCCGAGTATCTGACCAATAATTGGCGCGGCGGCGTCGACCTCGGGGCGATCCTCGGCACCTATGGCCAGGTGCGTGTGGGGGCGGTGTGGAACAAGGCGAGGGCGAGGGTCGACACCGGCCCGACGGTCCTGCCGTCGACCAACGAACTCAGCGCCGGCGGCCGCGTCCTGCTGACCATCGACCAGCTCGACCAGGTATGGTTCGCGCGAGCGGGTTACGGGCTGGCCGCTTCGTTTTTCAGTTCGACCCAGGCGATGGGGGCGGCGCAGAACTTCCTTCGTCTCGAGGGCATGGGCACTTTCGTCAAGTCCTTCGGACCCCACACGGTCAGCCTGAGCCTCTCGGGCGGCAGCGATTTCCGCACCAACATGCCGGCCTACGAGTCCTTCACCCTGGGCGGGCCGCTGCGGCTCTCGGGTTTCAGGCTCAACCAGTTCGCGGGGCGCGAATACGGCTTCGGCCGCGCGATGTATTACAACCGCTGGCTGCCCTTGCCCGACATCCTGGGTTCGGGCCTCTACACCGGCGCTTCGGCCGAGGTCGGCAGCATGAACAACCGGCCTGAGCCTCTGCCTTCGCCGAGTCTCTTGTATTCGTTTTCGGTGTTCTTGGGCGCCAATACCGCGGCCGGGCCAGGCTATCTTGGCATCGGCTTTGGCAATGGCGGCGCGGTCAGCCTCTACCTGTTGCTGGGAGCGCCCTAGGCCGATCGGCTCGACTGCGGGGAATCGCCGGGGACGACCGATCGAGGGAAGGCGGGATGCGCCAGAAGGCGGGCGACGCGGCCGATATGATCGGACCCGTTTTCTAGCCCGACGATCCATCCGCCATGACCCAGCCCGATGCCCGACCCGTGCACCTCCAGCGCGCCGCCCCCCTCGTCGAGGGCGAGCGCTGGTCGCGTGAGGCGATCTCCGCCCTGTTCGACTTGCCGTTCAACGACTTGCTGTGGCGCGCGCAGCAGGTGCACCGCGAGCACTTCGACGCCAACGAAATCGAGCAGTCGAGCCTGCTGTCGATCAAGACCGGTGGCTGCGAAGAAAACTGCGGCTATTGTTCCCAGTCCTCGCACCACGACACCGGCCTCGCGGCGAGCAAGCTGTGCTCGCGCGAGACGGTCGACGCCGCCGCCCGCGCCGCTCGCGCCGCCGGCGCCACCCGCCTGTGTATGGGCGCGGCCTGGCGCGCCCCCAAGGAGCGCGACATCGAAAAAGTCGCCGAGCTGATCGGCATCGTCAAGTCGCACGGGCTCGACGCCTGCTGCACCCTCGGCATGTTGAGCGGCGAGCAGGCACAGCGGCTGGCCGAGGCCGGCCTCGACTATTACAACCACAACCTCGATACCGCCCCCGAGGCCTACGGCCGCGTCGTCACCACCCGCACTTTCGAGGAGCGGCTGGAGACGCTCGAACACGTGCGAGCGGCCGGGGTCAAGGTGTGTTCAGGCGGCATCGTCGGCATGGGAGAGTCGCGTGCCGAACGCGTCGGCCTGATCGCCGCGCTTGCCAATCTCGAGCCCTATCCTGACTCGGTGCCGATCAACGAGCTGGTGCCGGTGCCGGGCACGCCGCTGGCCAACAGCGAGAAGCTCGATCCCTTCGAGTTCGTCCGCACCATCGCGGTGGCGCGCATCACCATGCCAAGCGCCCGCGTGCGCCTGTCGGCCGGCCGCCAGGGCATGAGCGAGGCGGTCCAGGCCCTGTGTTTCCTGGCGGGCGCCAACTCGATCTTCTACGGCGAGAAGCTGCTCACCACCGGCAATGCGGAGGCCGACGCCGACCGGGCTCTGCTGGCCAAGCTCGGCTTGCACGCTCGTCTGCCCTGATCCCCGGCTGGGCCAAGGCTTTCCGTTCGTGCCGGCGCCCAGCCTGCGCCGGCGTGTTCAGGCCTTGATGCCGAGCCGGCGCGCGAGTTTGTGCAGGTTGCTGGGGTCGAGTTCGAGACAGCGCGCGGCAGCGGCCCAGTTGCCTGCGTTGGCGGCGAGGGCGGCGCGGATCGCCTGGCGCTGGGCCGCTTCGGTCGCCTGGCGCAGGCTGGCGGGAGGCGGGGCGGGCTCGGCCGGCTGCGGCAAGGGACCGGGCGCGGCGCTGGGTTCGAGCCCCAGCCATTCGGGCGCCAGCGTCGTGATGGTCGAGCGGTCGGCGCCGCTGCCGAGCGCTCGCAGGCTGGCACGGCTGATCACGTGTTCGAGTTCCCGGACGTTGCCGGGCCAGGCATAGGCCAGCAGCGCGGCTTCGGTCGCGGGCGAGAGCACCAGGCTGCGCAGCCCGAGGCGGGCGCGGTTGAGTTCGAGGAAGTGGCCGGCGAGCAGCAGGACGTCGGCGCCACGCTCGCGCAGCGGCGGAATGTGGACCGGGTAGACGGAGAGGCGGTGGTAGAGGTCGGCGCGGAAACTGCCCGCGCGTACTGCGTCGTCGAGCTTGCGGTTGGTGGCGGCTATCACGCGTACGTCGACCCGGCGCGGCGCGTCTTCGCCGAGCCGCTGGATCTCGCCGTTCTGCAGGGCGCGCAGCAGCTTGGCCTGGATCGCCAGCGGCAGTTCACCCACTTCGTCGAGCAGCAGGGTGCCGCCGTCGGCGGCTTCGAAGCGGCCGGCGCGTTCGTTGCCCGCGCCCGAAAACGCGCCACGGACATGGCCGAAGAGCTCGCTTTCGGCGAGCGACTCGGGCAGGGCGGCGCAGTTGACGTGGACCAGTGCCGCGGCGCGGCGACCCGATTGGTGGTGCAGGCGGCGCGCAAACAACTCCTTGCCGACCCCGGTTTCGCCCAGCAGTAGGACCGGTAGTTCGGAGGTCGCGACCACGTCGAGTTCGTGCAGCAGTCGGGTGATCGCCGGGCTGCGGCCGATGATTTCGCCGCCCGGATCGGCGGCGGGCGCCATCGGCAGGGCGAGCTGGGCCTGGCGCAGCCGGCGCTGTTCTTCTTCGAGCGCCGTGATCCGCACAGCGGCTTCGAGCAGCAGGCGGATCTCGTTCAGGCGCTCGACCGCGCCGCCATCGAAATGCCCGGCCGCGAGGGCGTCGAGCGTGAGCACGCCCCAGGTTTCGCCTTCCACCTGCAGGCTCATGCCGAGGCAGTCGTGGACCGGCAGCGGAGCGCCCGGCTGGCTGTCGAGCAGGCCGTCGTAGGGGTCGGGCAGGCCGCTGTCGGCCGGGTAGCGGGTGGCGCTGCGGCTGGCCAGAATGCCGGCGAGCCGCGGGTGCTGCGCCAGCAGGAAGCGGCGGCCCAGGGCTTCGCGCACCAGACCGTCGACGGCAAGCGGGCGCAGCGCTTCTCCTTCGAGCTTGAGCAGGGCGACCGCACCGCAGCCAAAGGCTTCTCTCAGGGTTCGCGCCAAGCGCGATAGACGCACGGCGGCCGGAAGGTCGGCCACCAGATCGGCAAGAATCGAAGTTTGCAACATGGTCTTAATTACCATTCAATGGTATCCATGACCTTATTTGGTAAAGGTGAAAATTACCACAATTGATTCTGTGACTTTTAAAATCAATGGCTTGCGATCTGGCATTGCTCTTGCGTAAGAGATGGCGTCCCGCAACCCGGAGTCATCATGAGCCTGCTAGACCAAACCATCGGCGAAATCGCCTGCGAACTTCCCGGCGCTACCGCCGTTTTCCATGCCCATCGCCTGGATTTTTGCTGCGGTGGTGGCAAGCCGCTGCGCGACGCGATCGCCAAACGCGGCGCCGACACCGCGGCCGTGCTCGCCGGCCTGGCCGCGCTCGATGCCACGGCGGCGGGGCAACGCGATTGGCGCGAAGCACCGACCCCCGAGCTGATCGAACATCTGCTGGCGCGCTTCCACGAACGCCATCGCGAGCAGATGCCCGAACTCGTGCGCCTGGCGCGGCGGGTCGAACAGGTGCACGGCGAGCGCCCGGACTGCCCCAACGGTCTGGCCGATCACCTGAGCGCCATGCACCAGGAACTCGAGAGCCATATGCAGAAGGAAGAGCAGATCCTGTTCCCGATGATGCTGGCCGCCAACCCGATGGCGGCGGCACCGATCTCGATGATGCGTTTCGAACACGACCAGCACGGCGAGGCCCTGGCCCAGCTCGAAGCCCTGACTAACAACATCACGCCGCCGGCGGGCGCCTGCAACACCTGGCGCGCCTTGTATGCCGGGCTGGCCCAGTTGAAAGAGGACTTGATGCAGCACATTCACCTTGAGAACAACGTTCTCTTCCTGCGCCACTGAGTTTTCCTCGTAGCGCCAGAAAGCCAGCGGCCGCCCAAGGGCGGCCGCTGGCTTTCTGGCTAAGGGCCGGCCCTCGAGGCGGAGGGCCGTTTCTTATTTCTGCTTCTTACGCGCTTCGATGATCGGGCCGAAGGGGCCGAACTTGTGCTGCTCGGCGCTGAAGCCGTCGGCAAAAGGCGGGAAGGGCATGTCGACCGGCTTGTTGGTGCGGGCCGGGAAGTCGAGCTCCATGCCGGCCTTGTGCGGGCGCGGCTGGCTGTTGACGTAAGCCATCACGTCGAAGGCCTGCTCGTCGCTCAGCACCGGGGCGTCAGCGGTGACGCCGAGCGGCATCGCACCCTTGACGAAGGCCGCGGCCTGCATCACGCGGTACATGCCGGCGCCGTCGTTATAGCTGTCCGGACCCCACAGCGGCGGAAAGGCATAACCCTGGCCATCACCCTTGACTCCACGCCGCACGCCCTGGCCGTCGGCGCCGTGGCAGGCCGCGCAGAGCTGGGCGTAGACCGCCTTGCCCTTGGCCGGATCGGCGGCGCGGGCGATGGGCTTGATCGCCATCGGACCGCGGCCCTGCACTTTGGAGCCGACCGGCACCCCGGTCGAGAGGAACTTGAGGTAGGACACGAAGGCGCGCATCTCCTTGGAGTCGAGCGGCAGGGCGCGGCCGTTCATGCTCCGTTCCATGCAGCCGTTGACGCGGTCTTCGATCGGGCCGACGCGGTTCTCCCGTGCCCGGTACTGGGGAAAGTCGGCGAACACTCCCACCATGGGGATGGCGAACTTCTGCGTTCCGGCCTGCAGGTGGCAGCTCTGGCAGGCGAGGTTGTTGCCGGCGTAGCGCTGGGCCGGATCGGCGACTTCGGGCCCGATCAGGCTCTGCGTCTTTTCGAACAGATCGCGGCCGTGGCGCACGGTCTGTCCATAGGGGTCGTCGGGAAGCTGGTTGATGTCGGGGACTTTCCAGTCCCCGGCGGCGATGGCCGGGCCGGTAAAACCAAGGGCAAGGGCAAACAACAAACGACTGGCAAACATGCTGACTTCTTGAAACGGGAAAACCACGCATCATGCTCGCGTTTGCCTGGGGGTTCGGTGCGGGCCGTCACCGTCCTTTCCGAATGGTCGGGAAACCGAGGGAAATCCATGGCTTTCGCGGGCTTGGAACTCACGCAGCCCCTGGCGCCCGGCGCCGGACTCAGCCCGTGGCCACGCTGGCGCGGCTCAGCCATTCGAGGTCGGCAGCGATCAGCCGCCGCAGGCTGCGGGCCACGCACCGCATCAGCGCCAGACGCGAATGACGCTCGATGTCGTCGCACACGAGCGGCGCCCAGCGGCCCAGGTGTTCGACAAGAAAGTCGCGTTGGGTCGAATCGCTGCCGGCCTCTCCGATCAGCTCGTGCATGAAGGCGAGCTCGACCGCGAGGTGGTCGTCGGGCAGTCCGAGGGAGTCGAGCGCGGCGCGACCGTGACGCGTATAGAACTCCCGCACGGAGTGAAAGGCGCCCTGGCAGTGGAGGCGAAGATCGCTTTCCCAGCAAGATTCGGCCGAGGCGACGGTGTGTATGCCCACGCCATAGAAGAGCCGGGCAAACTCAGCCTCGAGCTCATCGCGGGCGGCGGGATAGGGTGGAGCGAGGATGGTCTCGGCTTCGTGCTCGAAGGCGATCGCGTGCAGTTCCTCGACCAGTTGGGCGGCGTTGGCCCAGGCCTCGGCCACGGGAAGCCGGCGCGGGTCGAGAAAAAACGCAGCGAAAAAGCCGTAGCAGAAGCGCCGCGCAAGCAGCAGGTTCCGGTTGGATTCGTTGTCCATGAGGTTTCGCATTGACGGGAAGGGGCGGGCGCCGTGTTACCGCGCCGACCCCGCCGCGCTCAGGCCTTGAGCTTGTGCCGGGCAAAGTCGAAGTGAGAGGACACGTAGCGAACGCGCGGCCGGGCGCCGGCGGCCTCGGTCATCGGCCGGGCCTTCGCAAGCAAGGCCTTGGTCTCCTCGCTGGGCCGGTCGTAGTCGACGAAGACCAGGGTCTTGGTCGGGCACACCGATACACACTTGGGTTCGAGCCCGGCGCTGGTGCGGTGCACGCACAAGGTGCAGCGCTCGGCCCGGCCCGCAGGCCGCTGCTGGTGCGGCGCCTTGGGCACCTCTCGCAGCGGCGGCGTGCCGCCCCAGTACGAGGTTCTGCCGCTGTCGTTGAACTTCGGCACGTCGTAAGGGCAGGCGGCCAGGCACAGCTTGCAGCCGATGCACTTGCCCGCATCGACCAGAACCTCGCCTCCCGGGCCCTGGCTGATCGCCTTGACCGGACAGGCCTTGAGGCAGGCTGCGTCTTCGCAGTGCATACACGCGACCCGGTAATAACCGATCACGCCCGCCTTTTCGTTTTCGACCCGGCGGATCTGGTTCCACTGGATGTCGGGGGCGACCTTGTTTTCTTCTTTGCACGCCACCACGCAGGCCATGCAGCCGATGCAATGGTCGACGTTGACGATGATTCCGTTGCGGCTCATGGCTCACCCCTGCTTCGTGTCTTTGGTGACTTCGACCACCATCTCGAAATACGCGGCATAACCGCTGAGCGGGTCGAAGCTGCGCGAGACCAGCATTTGCGAGTTCTGGTCGCCGGGCCAGCCGTATTGCATGCCCAGCATGCCGGGCTGGACGATGATGCTGACGCGGGCCCGGGCGCGCGCCTGGCCGTGGGCGCTTTTAATCGTGACGAGATCGCCTTCGACGATGTCGCGCTTTCTGGCGTCGGTCGGGTGGATGTCGACCGTCGACATGGGCTCGATCTCGAGCAGGTAGGGGGCGTCGCCGCGGGTCTTGCTGTGCGTGATGTAGGGCGCGCGGGTGCCGTTGATGAGCTTGAGCGGGTATTGCGCGCTGGGCGCGAGCGGAGGCTTGAACTCGGGCAGGCCTCCGAAGCCGTGTTTGGCCTGCAGGGTCGAGTAGAGCTCGATCTTGCCGGTGGGCGTGTCAAAGCCCGGCTGGCCGTCGGGACGCAAGCGGCCTTTCTCGTATTTGCGCGGCTCCTGCTTGGCCGACTTGACCGGTGTTACCTGCGGCAGCGCCGCGACCTGCTTGGCGTAACTTGTGCCCCAGGTGCCGAGGATGGCGTCGCAGGCCTGGACCGGATCGCCGTTGAAGAAGTTCTCGGGTTTGTCGATCAAACAGCCGATCTGCAGCGCGATCTGCCAGTCCTCCCGCGCCTCGCCCATGGGCTTGACCGGCGTCCGTGCGGTGACGCGGTCGCCGTGCACGCCGAAGGGGGCGTAGCGCTCGAAATTGACCGCCGCGGGCAGGATGAGGTCGAGGTCGCGGTGGCTTTCGGGCCGGTAGAAATGGTCGACCGCGAAAGCGAAATCGAGCTTGGCCACGGCGTCGCGGTAGGTGTCGCTCTCGGGCCAAATCATCACGTTGTAGCCGAAAGCGGCGAGGGCGCGCAGCTTGCCCTGGGCGACGAGCTCGGGCAGCTGGTTGGGGCTGAACACCGGCATCATTTCGTTCCACAGCGGAACGAACTGGCGGTCGAGCCGGCGCGCTTTCTGTTCGGGCGCGGAAAACCAGGAATAGCCCGAGAAGGCCTTGGTCATGCCGTTGTCCCAGCAGATGTAGTCGGCCGGACCGACGCCGAACATCGCTCCGCCCGGAACGTCGATGTAGCCGAGGATCGCCGGCACGATCAGCCAGGCCCGGGTGTTGTTGACGCCGTTGCTGCTGTGGCTGAGCGACTGCGAGGTGAGGGAGAAGCTGCCCGGTCCCTGCGCGTAGGCGCGGGCGGCCTCAACCACGAGTGCGGCCGGCACCCCGGTGAGCGCTTCGGTGCGCTCGGGGCTGAAGCCCTGGGCGTAGGCGGCGAGCTCGGCAAAGCCGTGGCACCACTTTTCGACGAAGGCCTTGTTGTAGAGGCCTTCCCGGATCAGGACGTGGTTCACTCCCATCGCCAGCGCGGCGTCGGTGCCCTGGCGCGGCTGCAGGTGGATGTCGGCAAGTTCAGCGGTCTTGGTGCGGCGCACGTCGACGACGATGATCTTGACCCCGCGCTTTTTGGCGGCGGTGAACATGTTCCACCAGCCATGCGGCTTGGACCAAGCACCGTTGGTGGCCATCACGAGGTAGCTGCGGGTTTCGGGGCCGCAGTTGCCGCCGCTGTTTTCGGCCCCGAAGATCAGTTCCTCGGCCTGCAGCGAGCCTTTGCGGCAGGCGACCGAACTCTCGGTCGCGTAATGCACCGAGCCGAAGCGCCACGCCAGGCGGGAGACTGCGGGGCGCGGCTCTTTCGGATCGCCGGTGTAGAACATCACGGAGTCGGCGCCGTGCCGTGAGCGGATCTCGTTGAGCCGCCGCGCGATTTCGGCCAGCGCCTCGTCCCAGCCGATGCGCTTGAACCCGGGGTCGGCCGCTCCTTTCGGCTGCGTGCGCCGCATCGGATAGAGCAGCCGGGTCGGGTTGTAGAGCCGCTGCAGCGTCGCGAGCCCCTTGCTGCAGAGGATCTTCTGCGGGTGCTCGGGCCAGTTCTCCAAGCCGATGACCACGTCGCCCTGCGCCTGGAACTTGATGCCACACATCGGCATCTGGTTGCAGTGGTCGCAGATGGTGTAGCCGGTTCGTACCGGCTCAGCGGCCCGAGCCGGGCCGGAGGGGGAGAAGACTGCGCCGAGCGCGGGCGCGACTAACGCTGGCGGGACCGACTGCAGGATGCGGCGGCGGGGCAGGCTGAAGCCGGGGTATTTGGATGCCATTTCTATTCCTTGGCGTTTTGGCGCGGATGCGTATGGCCCGGGTTTTGATGGGTATGGAGAAAACCCTGTCGTTCAAATGAATCGCGATTCGTTCCGACTTGATGGATCGCAAGCGCCGCTTTATCGAAAAAACCGACGTTAAGAGGCTGCTGTCATCGGTGATCGAATTGGATTCCGGTGCAAGCTGGGCAATACGGCGCCGCAGCCATTGTTGGATTTCTGAGTCCTGACCCGCAATGCCGCCAGCCGGACCATGAAGGTTCGAGAAATGGACGATCAAGCGCTCGACACTCGCGATCTGCGTTTCCTGTGGACCCTGCTCGAGACAGGCTCGCTGGTGCGGACCGCCGAGCGTTACGGCATGAGCCATGCCGCGTCGTGCCGCACTCTGGCGCGGTTGCGCTGTGTTCTGGACGACCGGCTTTTCATCAAGTCCGGCCAGGGGATGGCGCCCAGTCCGCGGGCGCTCGCGCTCAAGCCGCAGATCCGGCGGGCGCTGGCCGAACTGGATGCCCTAGTGTCCCCCCGGCATTTTGATGCTGCGACCAGCAGCCAGAGTTTTCGTTTGGCGGTGGTCGACAATGCCTTCATGCTGCTTTGCGGCGAGCTGATTCCCGAATTCGTCCGCCGCGCGCCCAAGGCCCATCTCGATATCCGTCCGCTCGACGACGAGGTTTTGCGTGAATTAAAAAACGGCGGGCTCGATGCAGCAGTCTGCATCCGGGAAACACTGCCTGCCGATTTTCACCGCCAGACCCTGGTTCGTGGCGGGTTCGTCTGCCTGGTGCGGCGCGGGCATCCCTTGACCCGTTGCTGTGCGGAGGGGGAGCCGCCGACGCTCGAGCAGTTCCGCCGCTACCGGCGCATGGAAATCCGGGTCCTTGACACCAAGGATCACGGCAGCGTCGAGCAGCGCTCGGGCATGCCGTCCGGCGAGCCGCCGCCGGCGGTGACCAGCCCCTACTTTGTCGGCGCCTGCACCATGCTTGCCCGCACCGACCTGGTATTGGTCGTGCACCGCAGCACTGCTGAACGTTTTGCGGCGACGCTGCCGCTCGAACTGGTACCGACGCCCTGGCCGAGCCGCTCCTACACCTCGAGCCTAGTGTGGCACGACCGTGTCCACGACGATCCGGCTATGCGCTGGTTCCGGGGGCTTTTCGTCGAGGTGGTGCACGCGGCGCGCGGGGTCCCTGCCGCGAGCGCCATGCTTGTTGCCGAGCCGTATGGCGGCTGAACAAGGGCGTTGCTGAAGCTGAGCGGATCGCTGTCCGGTCGGGCACCCCCCGGAGTGTCCCGCGGTCGAGTGGGGTTGACTCGGTTTTGCAAGGCTGGCGCCGGGCTGGAATGGCAAACTCGGACTTGTCCGGGCGGAACGAATGCGTCCCGCACCCGAGCGATCGAGCTTCCAGGGAACTTCATGGCTGTCAGCGTTTTCGACCTCTTCAAGATAGGCATCGGCCCGTCGTCCTCTCACACGGTAGGGCCGATGCGCGCTGCGCGGCTGTTCGGTCTGCGTCTGCAACATGCGGGCCTGATCGAGCGGGTGAGCCAGGTGCGCGCCGAGATGTTCGGTTCGCTCGGCGCTACCGGCAAGGGCCACGGCACCGACAAGGCGGTGCTGCTGGGGTTGATGGGCGAGGAGCCCGACCGGGTCGACATCGACACCATCGCCGCTCGGCTCGAGGCGGTCCGCCGCGACCGGCGCATCGCCCTGCTCGGCCACCACGTGATCGCCTTCGAGGAAAAGATCGATCTGCTTTTCTACCGTCGCGAAACCTTGCCGTTTCACGCCAACGGCATGCGTTTTGCCGCGTACGACGCGGCCGGACAGGAGCTGCTGGCCAAGGTGTATTACTCGGTGGGCGGCGGCTTCGTCGTCAGCGACGAAGTGGCCACCGATGATGGGGCGCAAAAACGCATCGTGCCGGACATCACCGTCCTGCCCCACCCTTTTCGTACCGGTGCCGAGCTGCTGGCGGCGACCCGTGAGCAGGGCTGCTCGATCGCCGAGCTGATGCGGCGCAACGAACGCCATTGGCGCAGCGAGACCGAAATCGACGCCGGCCTGGCCGCGATCTGGTCGACCATGCAGGCCTGCGTCGCGCGCGGCATCGCCACCGGCGGCGAGCTGCCCGGGCCGTTCAAGGTCAAGCGGCGAGCGCCACTCCTGCACCGGCGCCTGACCTCAAACCCCGAAGCCGCCTTGCGCGATCCGCTGGCGGTGCTCGACTGGGTCAACCTCTACGCGCTGGCGGTTAACGAGGAAAACGCCGCCGGCGGCCGGGTGGTGACGGCGCCCACCAATGGCGCGGCCGGCATCGTGCCGGCGGTGCTGCATTACTACTCGCGTTTCGTGCCGGGAGCGACCGAGAGCGGGGTGCACGACTTCCTGCTCACTGCGGCGGCGATCGGCATCCTCTACAAGGAAAACGCCTCGATCAGCGGGGCCGAAGTCGGCTGCCAAGGGGAAGTCGGGGTGGCGTGTTCGATGGCGGCCGGCGCCCTCGCGTCGGTGCTAGGGGGAAGCCCTGAGCAGGTCGAAAACGCGGCCGAGATCGGCATGGAGCATCACCTGGGTCTGACCTGCGACCCGGTTGGCGGGCTGGTCCAGATCCCGTGTATCGAGCGCAACGCCATCGCCAGCGTCAAGGCGATCAACGCGGCGCGCATGGCGCTCGCTGGCGACGGCACCCACTTCGTTTCGCTCGATCAGGTGATCAAGACTATGCGCGACACCGGCGCTGACATGAAGACCAAATACAAGGAAACCGCGCGTGGCGGCCTGGCGGTTAACGTGGTCGAATGCTGAGTTCTTCCCCCGCCCCAATACCCATGGCCAGTTTCTTCGCCGCTATCGCCGAAAGTCTTTTTTTCTCGCCTGACCGGCGTTCCTACTGGAACCCCTCGCATTTCGGCCTGTCGGCCGAGACGATCCAGGTGCCTGGGCCGGGCGGGGTCATGCTGGGCGGGCTTTTCCTGCCGGCGATCGGCGCCAGCAAAGGGACGGTCCTGCACCTGCATGCGGGCAGCACCAATCTGGCCAATCATCTGGCCCAGATCTCCTGGCTGGTGGCCTCCGGTTACAACGTGCTGATGTTCGACTATCGCGGCTACGGCAAGTCGCCCGGCACCGCGACGCTCGACGGCGTGCTGGCCGATGCGAAAGCGGCGCTCGCCTACCTGCGCAAGCGCACCGACGTCGATGCCCAGAGGATCGTGGTGTTCGGCCAAGCGGTGGGCGGCGCGGTGGCCCTGCGCCTGCTGGCGCAGGACGCGGTCGGCATCAAGCTGGCGGTGATCGAATCGGCGTGGGCCACGCATCGCGGCTTCATGCTCGACCGTTACGGCCCCGGCATCGGCCATCTCGCAGCCAAGCTGCTGCCGCAGAATGTGTCGGAGCCGGTCGACGGCCTGCGTCAGCTGACACTGCCCATAGTGCTGGTGTTCCCCGAACGTGACTCGACCGTGCCGGCCAAGCAGTTTGCCGAACTGGTTGCTGCCGCTCCCGAAGGGCGCCAGGTCTGGCGCGTGCCGGGCAAACGCCATCTCAATGTCTTTGCCTATCCGGGCGAATGGCGCGAGCGCATGCTCGAGGTCATGGCCGAATCGCTGGCCGCCTGAGATTGGTGCACCAAGTACAAGAGCCGGGCCTAACCCGGCTCTTTGCTTGAGTGTGGAGACTTATTTCTTTGGTGATGCCGCTCCATAGGAGCAGACCGTGCTGTCGATCTGGATGAACTGGTCGATGGCTTTGGCCGCCGCCTGATCGATCTGCGCATCGGCCTGCGCCAAGGTCTCGGTGCCGGCGATCGATCCCACCGCGTTGGCAAACTGTTCGCGGGATTGGGCCAGTGCCTTGGCTTCGGCGTTGTTGAGCACCAGCGCCGCGGCCTCGAGCCGGCCGGCCGCTTGTTCGACCAGGGACTGCTGGAACTTGAACTGGTCGACGCTGGTACTCGGGCCCAGGGCGTTGAGCGCGTTGACGGCGCGGGCATAACTGCTGAGTTCCTGGCAGAACGTGGCTTTGGCGGCGTCGAGCTTGGGGGCGCAGGCGCCCAGCGGCATAAGGGCGGCGAGGGCGAGGGTCAGGCGGAATCGAGGGCTCACGGCGGTCTCCGGGACGAATGCCTTGAACCCGGATTATCGGCAGCGGCAAGCCATCCCGAGTTCGAGAGGCGCCCGCGGCGGGCGCCCTCTCGAATCGGGTCATGGTCGGAGCCTAGGCTGCGTTGGCGGCGCGCTCGTAGGTGACGAAGTCGAAGGACCAGGGGCGAGTTGCGGTGGCCGCGTGATGTTCGCGCTCGATCTCGCGCCATTGGGCGGGCGCAGGCGTGGGGAAAAAGGCGTCACCTTCGAAATCGGCGTCGATTTCGGTCAGGTACAGCCGTTGCGCCAACGGCATGGCCTGGGCATAAAGCTCGCCGCCGCCGATCACGAAGGCTTCGGCTTCATGGGCGACCAGGGCCAGCGCCGCCTCGAGCCCGGGGGCGATCTCCGCGCCGGGAGCGACGTAGCCGGGGTTGCGGGTGATAACGAGGTTGCGGCGGCCCGGCAGCGGCCGGCCGATCGACTCCCAGGTCTTGCGGCCCATCACGATCGGCTTGCCGAGCGTGGTGCGCTTGAAATGCGCAAGGTCTTCTGGCAGGTGCCAGGGCATCTTGCCCTGAAACCCGATGACGCCGTTGCGCGCGCGCGCAACGATCAGGCTGATTTGGCTCATGGAGGCTGGACTCACGGTGCGCCGAGTTGGCGCGGGTCAAAAAGGTGCGAAGACGGCGATCAGGCAGCCTGGCCGCGGGCGAGCCAGGCCGCCAGGCGGTCGGCCGCGTCGTCGAGCGACTCGAGGTGGAGCTTGCGGCCGGCGAAGTCGGCAAACAAGGCGCGGTGAGCGATCCAGGAGCAGTCGTCGTCGCGTTCGTAATACGCGCGCACCCACTCGCGCAGCGCCGGCAGCATCGCCTGCTGATCGGCCGCGTCGGCGTATTTTTCGGGCTCCCAGGGACGGGCCTCGGTATTGGCGAGGCAGGCCTCGAGGCCGGGGTCGAGCAGCAGCAAGGCGTCGGCGCGAGCCGCAGCGTGGCGCGCCAGTTCGCCGTAACAGCCTTCGACGATCCAGCTCGGGTGGCGGGCCAGAAAGGCGTCGAGGTCGGCCTTGACAGCTGCCGGTTCGCGCGCTTCGGCGATTTCCCCCGGCGCCCAGAAAATCTCGTCGAGCTCGAGCCGCAGCGCGTTGAAACGCGCCGCCAGTTGCCGGGCGAGCGAGGTCTTGCCGCTGCCCGAGTTGCCGACGATCACCAGCCGCATGCGATGGACTCCCTAGACCGCCACCGGCGCCTTGATGTGCGGGTGCGGGTCGTAAGCTTCGATCTCGAAATCCTCGAAGACGTAATCGAACAGGCTGGGCGGATGGCGCTTGATCACGAGTCGCGGGTAGGGACGCGGCTCGCGCGCGAGCTGCTCTTCGACCTGGGCGAAATGGTTCGAATAGATGTGGCAGTCGCCGCCGGTCCATACGAAGTCGCCGACTTCGAGCCCGCACTGCTGCGCCACCATGTGGGTGAGCAGGGCGTAGCTGGCGATATTGAACGGAACGCCGAGGAAGATGTCGCAGCTGCGCTGGTAGAGCTGGCAGCTGAGCTTGCCTTCGGCGACGTAGAACTGGAACAGCAGGTGACAGGGCGGCAAGGCCATCTTCGGCAGGTCGGAAACGTTCCAGGCCGAGACGATCAGGCGGCGCGAGTCGGGGTTGCTCTTGATCTGATCGAGCACCTGGCTGATCTGGTCGATGTGCCCGCCGTCGGGCGTAGGCCACGATCGCCACTGCACGCCGTAGACCGGGCCGAGGTCGCCGTCGGCGCGCGCCCATTCGTCCCAGATCGTGACCTTGTTGTCGCGCAGGTAGGCAACGTTCGAGTCGCCTTTGAGGAACCACAGCAGTTCGTGGATGATCGAGCGCAGGTGCAGCTTCTTGGTCGTGACCAAGGGGAAGCCCTCGGCCAGGTTGAAGCGCATCTGGTGGCCGAACACCGAACGGGTGCCAGTGCCGGTGCGGTCGGTCTTGGTGACGCCGTGTTCGTAGACATGGCGCATGAAATCTTCGTACTGTCGCATTCGGCCATTTTATCGACTCGTCGGACCGTCTTATGAAAACCCTGGAAACTTCGTTGTTCGGCCCCGACGGCAGGCGACCCAATCCGCGCCCGCGTGCGGCATCACACCTGAGGCCGGCCGTGGTCGGTGCGCCATGAAGTTCGCCCGGCATCTGGTCTACGCGCTGGTTTACGGCCTGCTCGGCGCGCTGGTGGCGGCGCTGGTGGTGTACGGCTTTTATGTGCACAGCTTGCCGAAGCTCTCGCGCTGGCACAGCGTCGAGCTCGAGCAGGAGTTCCGTGCCGGTGACGGCACCCGCACTTGGGCTGATTGGCTGGGCAAGGAAGACGCCGTTTTCGCCGAGCTGCGTCAGAAGATCTATGCGCATCCGGTCGCGGGCGAGGGGCAGGTGGCCTTTCGTTATACCGCGGGTGCGCTGGCCGACCCGAGCAAGGAGGCGTTCGACTGGAACCGCAGCTTCGAGCTGCCGGCCCGGAACCCGCGCGGGGGCATCCTGCTGATCCACGGCTTGTCCGATTCGCCCTACAGCCTGCATGCGCTCGCCGAGCAGATGAACGCCGCCGGCTGGACCGTGCTGGCGCTGCGCCTGCCCGGCCACGGCGCCCTGCCTTCAGGTCTGCTCGGCGTGAGCTGGCAGGACTGGGCGGCGGCGGTGCGGATCGCGGCCCGTCATCTGCGGCAACAGGTGGGCGACAAGCCCATCGTTTTGGCCGGTTATTCCACCGGTGCCGCGCTCGCGCTCGAATATTCGCTCGCGCGCCTGCAGGGCGAAGAGCTGCCGGCGGCGGCAGGGCTGCTGCTGTTTTCGCCGGCGATCGACGTGGCTCCCGCCGCGCAGTTTGCGGTGTGGCAGGCGCGAGTCGCCCATGGCTTGGGCATTCCGCAGCTTGAGTGGACCGACGTCGAGCCCGAGTTCGACCCCTACAAGTTCAACAGCTTCACCGTCAACGCGGGCGATCAGATCTATCGCCTCACCCAGAGGCTGCAGGCTCAGCTCGATGCGCTCGGCCAGGGCGGACCGGTCAAGGGTGTGCCGCCGATTCTTGCATTCCAGTCGGTGGCCGACGCCACGGTGTCGACGCCGGCGGTGGTGAGAAAGCTCTTCTCACGGCTGGCCGCCGAGGGGCACGAATTGGTGCTCTACGACATCAACCGCCACGCCGAAGCGCGTCCCTTCTACAAGCCGGCCGTGCTCGAGACGCGTGGCCATCTTCTGGAAGGAGCGCCGCTGTCCTTCACCGTGACGGCGCTGGGCAACGAGTCCGCCGGCAGCGGCCAGATCAGCGAATACCGCCGCCTGGTCGGCCAGAACCAGCTCGACGTGCGTGCCACCGGGCTGGCCTGGCCGACGGGGGTTTATTCCCTGTCGCACGTGGCCCTGCCTTTCAGCCCCAACGATCCGGTGTACGGGGCGATCCGGCCCGAAGCCAGCACTCTGCCCTACCTCGGGCGGATCGAACTGCAAGGCGAACGCGGCGTGCTCGCCGTGCCCGAGAGCGCGCTGCTGCGCCTGCGCCACAACCCCTTCCACGCCTACCAGGCCGAGCGTATCGACCATTTCGTCGACCGGCTCGCGCCGCTGCCGTGAAACGCTGCCCAAGGCCGGCCGATCCCGCCGCCGGTTGGAGATTGGACTCGGCTTCGCCGTGGAGTTATTACATGGCCCAGGGGTTGCTGCGCCGCAAGCGGTGTTCGTCGCCGACTCGGCGCGTATAAGCCACCCGGTCGAAGAACTCGAGGACCTGGATCGCGAGCTTGCGGCCGCCGCCGATGCGGTCGCGGAACTCGGCCGCCCGCACCGCCCCGCTGGCCGCGGCCAGGGCCGCGGCGATCTCGGCCATCTCGGCCACCGCGCGGGTGAGAAAGTAGTGGTCGCGCGCGACCAGCGCGGTGGCGCCGAGCCGGGTCACCTGCTGGAGCAGGGTGCGCACTGCGGCCTCGGGTTCGCCCAGCTCGCGGGCGAGGTCCCGCACCCGCGGCGGGCCGTAGGGAGAGATGCCAAGCAGCGGTTCGACCCGCTCCCACAGGAGTTGCTGCGCACGCGCGAGTTCGGCCTTGTGGGTGGGCGCGGCAAGAAACGCGCCGCGCCGCTCTAGCCTGCCCGCCTGGACCAGCCCGGCGACGAGTTCGGCCAGCGCCGCGGCGGCCAGGCTCGGCGCGACGATCCGCCGCAGCCGGTTCTGCTCCAGCCCGGGCAGTTCGGGCTCGCGTTCGTGCAGCGCCGCCACGGCGGCAAGGACCCGGGATTCAAGCTCGGCCCAGCGTTCGGCCGAAAAAGCCACGCCTGCGGCGACGCGGGCGCTGCAGGCCTGCAGCAGCGAAGCCAGTTCGGTCGCATCGAGGTTCCAGCCGCTTGCCAGGCGATCGAGCGGCACCGGTTCGCGCGCCAGCCAGGCGGCGAGTGCCCGACTGGCGTCGGGCGCCGCCAGCGATCGCAACAGAGCCAGCCGCTCGGGCCGGCGGCGGCCGCGCTGCGGCGGGGCGGTGTCGATCACGCTGCCGCCGCCCAGGGTGAAGGCGCCGGTCGCGTCGCGCAGGATGAAGCGTTCGCCGCGGCAGGCGACCAGCGGCCGCGTCGTTTGCAAGGACACCAGCGCGCTGGCGCCGGGCTCGATCGACTCGCCCTCGAGCAGACTCACTCGAGCCAGCAGGTCGCGCGTGCCGATATGCAGGTGGACCGGGGTCAGGTTGGCCAGCGCCCGCGGCGCGAGCCGCGACATCCGCAGGCTCGCGTCGAAGCGCTCGCAGGTGTTGGCAAGCTCCGGCGCCTGGATCCAGGCGCCGCGTTCGACCGCCTCGCGCGCCACGCCGGCCAGGTTGAGGGCGCAGCGCTCGCCGACGCGTCCTTCGAGCGCCGGGCGGTCCTGGGCATGGAGGCCGCGCACCCGGGCGCGGCTGCCGCCGGGCGCGACCACCACTTCGTCGCCGATGCCGATGCGGCCCGAGTGGACACGGCCGGTGACCACGGTACCGATGCCCGATAGCGTGAACACGCGGTCGACCGCGAGACGGAAACGCCCCGCGCCGACATCGCTCCGGTGGGCCACGGCCACCGCGTTCAGGTGGTGGCGCAGTTCGGCCACGCCAGCGCCGCTGAGACATGAAAGTTCAAACACGGGCCAGCGCGCGGCTGGCGTGGCGGCGACGAGAGTCGCAATCCCCGCTCGCGCTGCCGCGATCTGCGCCGGCGCAGCGAGGTCGGTTTTGGTCAGGACCACGGCGCCGTCGGCCAGACCGAGCAGGTTCAGGATCTCGAGGTGTTCGACCGTCTGCGGCATCACGCCGTCGTCGGC
>JAEZVV010000103.1 GCA_023443095.1 Pseudomonadota bacterium | reverse complement strand
GCTTCAACCTGGAAGCGATGCAAAACAGCTGGAACCAATGGGTGCTGGCCTATACGCCCGAACGACAGCGCTCGTTCGTGCGCTGGCTCGGGCTCGACCCCGATTGGCACGGCATCGCCATCGCCTTCGTGCTGGCGCTGACCGCGGTAATGGGCGGCATAGGCGCCATCGGCCTGTGGCGGCGCCACCGTGCCACCGAACCCCTGGCGGCGGCCTGGCATCGGCTGCGGGCCAAGCTCGAAGCCGCCGGCGTTGCCGCGCCCGCCACCGTCGGCCCGCGGACCCTGGCCCGGCGCGCCCGCCAGGGTTTGTCCGAGGCCGACGCCCGCCAGGCGGTGCTCCTGTGCGCCGAGATCGAAGCTTTACGCTATGCACCGATGAACAACGAACACAACACCCGCACCCGTCTGCGCCAGCTGCGCGCCGCGCTGCGCCGCTTCAATCCGGTGGCCCGGCCATGAAGCGCCGCGCCCTCCTCGGCCTGCTGGCGCTGGCCCCGCTGCCGGCCCCGGCCGCCAAACGCAAGACCGGCGCCAAGGCCGCTCCCGCACCGGCCGCCCCGGCGTATTCGAGCCGGCCGGAAGTGCAAGCCTTCATTGCCGAGTTCGCCTCCAGCCAGGGCTTCGACCCCGCCGCCCTCGCCCGTCTGCTCGACCAGGCGCGGTATTCGGCCCAGGTCGAAAAGCTGATGCAGCCGCCGATGGCCTACGGCGTTCGCAACTGGTTCAACTACCGCAGCCGCTTTCTGGACGACAAGCGCATCGCCGCCGGCCTCGCCTTCTGGGACCAATACAGCGCCGCCCTCGCCCGCGCCCAGGCCACCTACGGCGTGCCGGCCGAAGTTATCGCCGCGATCATCGGCGTCGAGACCTATTACGGCCGCATCACCGGCAACTTCCGCGTGCTCGACGCGCTGATGACGCTGTCATTCGATTACACCCGGCGCGCCGACTATTTCCGCAAGGAGCTCGGCAACTTCCTCGTGATGAGCCGCGAGCAGCGGCTCGACCCGCTCGAGGTGCGCGGCTCGTTTGCCGGCGCGATCGGCTGGCCGCAGTTCATGCCGGGTTCGGTGTTGAGCTGGGGCGTCGATTTCGACGGCGACGGCCGCATCGACTTGGCTGCGAGCCCGGTCGACGCGATCGGCTCGATCGCCAACTTCCTGGTCGGCCACGGCTGGGTGGCCGGGCTGCCGGTGCTGATCGACGCCGCCGCCCCGCTCGACTTGCCCGAACAGTTGGGGCGAGGCATCGAGGCCAAGTTTCCGTGGGACGAACTGCAGGCCCTCGGTGTGGCCTCGAGCGCGGCCGCCGAAATTCCCGGCGACACGCCGCTGCTGCTGGTCGACCTGCCCGTTCCCGCCGCCGACGGTTCGCAGACCGCGCTGCACCGCCTGGGCACCAAGAACTTCGCGGCCATCCTCGGCTACAACCGCAGCTACTTCTATGCGACCGCCGTGGCCGAACTGGCGGCGGCGCTGGCCGCTGCGCGCCAGGCCGGCTGAGCCCGCAACCCAAGCAAGAAAAGGGCGCACCCCCGCCGGGGATGCGCCCTCCTCTGGTCTAGCCGACAACCGATCCTGGCATCAGTTGCCCAGCTTTTCCACCCGAACCGGAATGCCCTGCCGGCAGTTCACGCCGGCGTAGTAGTCGTTGAGCATGCTTGCCTTCCCCGGGCGGGTCGGGTCGTGCGGGATCATCGAGTTGACCGCCGTGCCGCCGCCGCGCCGGGCCAGGGCGGGCAACGGCTTGCCGTCTATCACCCGGGCGTCGGCACCGAAAGCGCGGTGGCCAAAGCCGTGCGAGACACACACCGCGCCTTCGGCGACGCCGAGGTCGGTGAAGAGCTCGCCTTCGGCCGGCACGCCGTTGCCCGAAACGATGCGGACCGGGTCGCCCTTCTTCAGCCCCAGTGCCGCCGCCGTCTTCGTGTTCATGTAGACGAAGTTGCGCGGGCTCACCTCGACGCAGCGGTCGTAGGCGACGCTGTAGTTCGAACGCAGGGTCGGCTTGTAGCTCGAGAAGAGCAGCGGGAAGTCCCGCTTCGGCCAATGCTTCTCCCAGGTGTCGCCGTTCCACATCCGCGGCGGCTGGTAGACCGGAACGCCGGGGTAGTTCTCGCCCGAATGGCAGTGGCGCAAGGCGGCCATGGCGGCGTTGTAGAACTGCAGGAACTTGCCGCCGCCGCCCTTGATGAAGTCGCCTTCGTAGCGCTCGGCCTTCTCGTAGTAGCCGCCGCGCGACAGCAGCGCCTCGACCTTGGCCGCTTCCTGCGGGCTCAGGCGCGGCCGCAGGGGCTGCATCGAATAGGCCAGGCCGGCCCACTCCCGGTCTTCGTCGCTCACCTTTGGCAGACGGGTGCATTGCGCCGCCGCGTTGGCGAGGTAACGCGCATGCCAGTCCTCGAAGGCCAGCAGGTCGACCTTGCGGCCGTCGGCCGTCGGGATCGCGCCCTTGCCGAAGCCCGGCAGATCCATGGCCAGCGCCAGGTCGATCAGGAACTGCTCCATACACACGTGTTGACCGGCCGCGGTCTTGGGGGTGCGCGGAGTCACCAGCGGCGCACCGGCGGCCACGCTCAGCATGAAAGCGCCCCAGGAGCGGTCGCAGCCGTATTCCTCGAACATCACGCGGTCGGGAATGAAGTAGTCGGCGTAGCGGTTGGTCTCGTTCATGTAGCAGTCGATCGCTACGAACAGGGGCAGCTGGCTCGGGTCGGCCAGGTTGCGCTCGACCGCCGGGCTGATCGAGGCGGCGCTGTAGAGCACGTTGCTGCGCCAGTTGATCAGCGCCTTGGCGCGGTAAGGGTCGCCATTGGCCTGGGCGGTCAGCTCCTCGGCGGCGTTGAGCGCCGAATACCCGGGGAACATGCTGCGCCACATGCTGCTTGCCGGATACGGGTTCTGCCGTGCCGCGAGCTTGCGCTTGTATTCGGTCGAGTCCTCGTAGTTGCCGGCGCGGCAGGCATTGACCACGCCGTCGATGTTCACCCCGTTTTCGACCTTGCTCAGATCGTACGGGCCTTCGAGACCGAAGATGCCGCCGGCGCCGTAGATCGCGCCGCCCTTGGCGTCGTGCGCGGCCATCAGGTTGTTCAGGATCGCGATCAGCCAGCCCACCATCACGGCGTCGTTGTTGTGGTTGCCGGTGTTGGTGACGACGGCGGCCTTGCGGCCGTGGTGGCTGAGCTCGCGCGCAACGCCGACGATGGCGTCGACTGCGATGCCGCAGGCGGCCGAATATTGCTCGAGCGGGGTGCGGTCGGCTTCCTGCTTGAGCATGGCGAGCGAGGACACCAGCCGCAGCGGCTGGCCGTTCTTGTCCTTGAACACGCGGTCGACCAGCAGTTCGCCGGTCTTCGCCTTGGCCGCGGCCACCAGCTTGCCGCCTTCGAGCACGACCGCGCCCTCGCCGCCCAGGCCGAAGTCGGCCGCGCGGGCGAAGCGATGGTGCTGCGGATGACGCGGGTCGACCACGACCAGATGGCTGGCGTTCGAATAATTGACTTCGCCCGCGGCCTTGGCGCGAGCCTCGGACGGCAGGCTCAGGAACTTGGCGTCGTACCAGCCCCGGGCCAGCATCACCTGCACCAGAGCGAACAGGAAAGCGCTGTCGGTGCCGGGCTTGATGCCGAGCCATTGCGCCTGGGTGTCATTGGCCACCGTGGTGCGCAGGATGGGGTCGACACACACGTATTTGGCCTTGCGCCCGACGCGGGCGTCGGCCAGGCCGCGGCCGAGGCGGTTGATGCTGGCGCCTGACGACCCCGGGCTGGTGCCGAGGAAAAGGCCGAATTCGAAGTGGTTCCAGTCGATGTCGTTGGCGCCGGCCGAGATCTCCGGCCCGATTCCCAGCGCAAAGCCGATGCCCACTCCGGCGCCGCAATACGCGTGTTTGGTGCCGAGGTTGGCCGTGCCGTAGGCCTGGCGAAAGAACCGCGCGTAGAGGTTGCCGCGCAGCGTGTCTTCTTCGTTGTAGGTGGCAAACAGCTGGTTGGCCTTGGAGCCGAACTCCGGTGCCTCCGGCACTACCAACTGGTCGAGCCGGCGGATCGCCCGCAGGCCCTCGACTTGGCCTTCGCCGAAGAGATCGCCGCCTTCGACGATTTCTTTGAGCGCCTGCTCGTAGCTGATCGAAGTCCACTTGCCTTCGCCGCGCTTGCCGGCGCGCTTGAGCACCTGGGTGACGCGCCGCGGATCGTCGACGCAGCCGATGCCGGCCGCCCCCTTGCCGCAGGTGGTGGCGCGATGCGCCAGGCCGGCGTCGCCGGTGAGCATCTGGTAGCTCTGCTTGACCGGCGTGGCCAGCGGCAGCGGGTCGCCGCCGCTATTGACTTCGCAATACGGGTTGCCCGCCACGCGCAGGACGGTGTCGGTTTTTTCGTCGACGCGGGCGCGGATGCCGCAGATGTTGTTGCAGGTGAAGCAGCGGGTGTAGGCCGTGCGCACACCCGGGGTCTTCTTCACCGCGCCGCGGGCGTCGGTCGAGAGCTCGGTCGGGATCGGGTTGCCAAAGCGCGGCGCCGCGGTGGCCGCAGCCTGGGCCTGGGCCGAGCCGACTGCGCCGGCGCCGACCAGGGCGCCGAGGGACCGGGCGAATTGTCGTCTTTCCATTTCTTTCTCCTATCGCTGCCAGTCCAGGGAATTCATCGACAGGATGGCCTTGTCGTCGCTCGGCTGCGGCAGACCGATGTAGAAAACATTGGGCGCAGTGCCGAGCTGGGTCTGCAGGGCGTAGACCTTGTTCTCCCTCACCCGCTTGGCGATCTCGCTCTTGGCGTCGTTGAGGTCGCCGAAGATCCGCGCCCCGCCGATGCAGGACTCGACGCAGGCCGGCAGCAGGCCGGCCTGGACCCGATGGATGCAGAAATTGCATTTCTCGGGCGGCGCCTTGAAGGTTTCGTCCTTGCGGCGGGCGCCGTAGGGACAGGCGGCCACGCAGCTCTGGCAATGGACGCATTTGTCGTAGTCGATCACGACGATGCCGTCTTCCTTGCGCTTGTAGGTGGCGCCCGCCGGGCACACAGGAACGCAGGGCGGGTTGTCGCAGTGGTTGCACTGGTTGGGCACCGCCAGCGTCGCCGCCACCTTGCCGTCGCCCACGGTCGCCTGAGCCACCACCGTGCGCGGCCGGCCGGCCGGCACTTGGTTTTCGATCGAGCAGCTCACGGTGCACGACAGGCAGCCGGTGCAGCGGCGCACGTCGATCAGCATCGCCAAGCGCTTGCCGGGAGTCTTGGCAAGCAGGCTGGCGCTGGGAACCAGCGCGAACGCCGCCCCTCCGCCGACCATTTTCAGAAGAGAACGTCTATCCAACATTGATGAATCCTTGAGATTGCGCCGGCATCGGGAGCGATGCCGGCGACCCGGCTCAGCCGGTGCGCCACCCGCCTTCGCAAGGACGGGCGGCGGCCGGGCGCCTCAGCCGGAGAGCAAGAGGAAGTTCACGCCGGGCTCAGGCCTTGTCGTGAACCTTCTTGAACCAGAGGTTGTGGTTCTGCTTGGCCCAGTTTTCGTCGCACTTGCCCGAGACCATGTTCTCCATGCCCCCTTCGCTCATGACCGTGGCCATGAAGATGTGCACCACCGAGAAGGCGCCGACGATGATGGCGCCTACCAGGTGGAGGATGAGGGCGAGGTTGGCGCCGTCCTTGGTGGTGGTGAACGCCCCCGGGAAAAGCAGGCACAGGCCGCTGCCGATCAGGATCAGACCGAACAGAGCAAAACACCAGAACCACAGCTTCTCGCCAGCGTTGGCAAAACCCGCGTCCGGGTGCTTGCCTTTGAACGGACCGAAGTTGAGGTAGCCGCCGAGGCTGGCGAACCAGGCCGCGTCGCAGGACTCGGGCATCTGCTTGCTCGCCCACTTCACGATCATCAGCACGGCGCCGACCATGAAAGGCCAGGCAAAAACGTTGTGCACCCCGACCACGGCACTCGCCAGCGAGTCCCAGCGGCCCGGCATCATCAGATCGGCGAAGAAGAAGCGCCCGGTTCCCATCACCAGACCAGTGAGGATGAGCAGGATGCAGCTGATGCCGGCCAGCCAGTGGATCGCGACGTCGGCCATGCTCCAGCGGTCGACCAGCTTGCCCGAGAAGCCATGGGTCAGCTTGGCGCGGCCGTTGAAGAGCACGAACACCGCCAAGAGCACGGCCATGCCGACCACGCTCGCCAGGATCCAGCCGCCGAAGCCCTCGCTCGCCTGCAGCAGCTGCAGGTAGCCGGCATTCACCGCGGCCGGGTCGGCCGGCGCCACCATGTCGCCGGTGACCGGCATGCCGCGGACTTCGGGGATGTCGCCGTGGATGAACTGGCGCTCGACCGGCACCCAGAGCGAGGGTTGCGCCACCACCGCCTCCTCGGCGCGGGCCAGGGCAGCAAAACCAAGGCCTTGAGCCAAGGCCGCGCAGCTAAGTAACTTTTTCACTTCGATTTCCTCAATGAGTTTCAGACGCCGGGCTCAGGCCGCAGCCGGTTCGGGCAAGGCGTCGACTTGCGTGTCGAGAAAGCGCTGGAGCGCCAAGGCGTAATGGCGCCAGAAGGGGTGACGGGCGTCGTCGGCCATCGCCGCGCAGAACTGGCCGTACCAGTGGCCGAGGTGTTCGCGCAGAAAGGCGTCGTGGATCGCGCGCAGCTCCTGCGCCGCTTCAAAGTCACCCGCGGCGAGCCGGTCCTGTTCCAGCGCGGTAACGCAGAACAGGAACTCGAGCTCGTTGCCGATGAAGTCGGCCGGTTCGCGCAAGCCGTCGTCGATCACCAGGCCGATCTGTGCGTAGTGTTCGGCCACGCCGGCGGTATAGCGGTTGCACAGCTCGCGTGCGCCGCTGCGCCATACCGATTCGTACGGCGGCACCGTCAGGCGGTAAGGCCCCACACACATGCGGTTGAACTCGAACTCGAGCTCCTGCGGCTCGGCCAGAGCCGCACGGGCGCAGGCGATCGCCTCGGGCTCGACGCCGGCCGCCTCCAGGTGATCGACCCAGGCGCTTACCGCTTCGGCGTCCCCCGGCTTGAAGATCAAGCCCTTGAAAGCCTGGTAGGCGGCGGCCTCGGAACCCAGCTGGACTTCCATCAGACGCGTTCCTTGATGATCACCATGTTCGGTCGGGTCGGCCCGTCCTGGTAGCCGATGCCCTGCTTGCTCGCCGACTTCTTCTGGCCGAGCACCTGGTGGACATAACCCACGTCCAGGCAGCGCACCGTGCAGCCGTCGACGCAGGCCGGCTTCTTGCCCATGTCAAGCAGCTCGACGCACAGGTTGCACTTGGCGGCCTTGCCGTCGGTCTTGAGCAGGGTCACCGCGTTGAACGGACAGGCGCCCACGCACAGGCCGCAGCCGGTGCACTTGCTGCGGTCGAGCACGACGATGCCGTCGGGCCGCTTGGTGTAGGCCCCGGCCGGGCAGACCGACAGACAGGTCGGGTTCGAGCAGTGCATACACAAGTGCGACAGCCAGACATCGACCGTGATGTCGCCCTTCTTCACTTCGAACTGGTCGACCTTGCGGAAACGGACCGCCTCCGGCAGCTCGTTGTGGATCTGGCAGGCCACGGTGCAACCACCGCAGCCGACGCAGTTTTCCTGCCGGAAGATGAAACCTTTTTGCGACTTGTTATCCATGACGTGGTCCTCAGGCCTTCTCGATCGCGACTTGGGTGGAGTGGTATGCCGAACAGCCACCCAGGTCGGTCAGCTTGTCGGTGGTCAAGGCGTTGGTGTTGCCTTCCTTGCCGTAGGGGTTCATGCGGCGCCAGTTGCACTTGGCGGTGTGCAAGGTGCCGGGGCCGACGGCGTGGGTGACGTGGGCCACGAACTTGGCCTCGCCGCGGTGGTTCGACAGGCGCACCCGGTCGTTGGTCTTGATGCCCAGCTTCTTGGCGTCGGCCGGGTTGATCAGGCAGACGTAGGCATTGAAGGCGCGGATGTATTCGACGTTGTAGAAGGAACTGTTGACCCGCTGCGGGATGCCGGTCGAGAGCAGGCGGAAGGGCAGCTTGCGTTCCTTCTCGACCATCTCGTCTTCGACCAGGCTGAGGTCGATCACGGGATGGAAGCCGTGGTCCTTGAAGGTCTGCGAATAGGCTTCGATCTTGCCGGACTTGGTGGCGAACTTCGGTTCGGCCATCGGGTCCTTCATCGGCATGCGGATGAACTTCTCCTTCTGCAGCCGCTCGAAGCTGACCCCCTTGAAGTGCGGCTTGTCGCTCTCGAGCAGCTGGCGCGAGATGTCGAGCGGGGTGTCGTCGAACGCCGGGTCGGTGTAACCCATGCGTTTGGCGAGCTCGGAGAAGAAGGTCCAGTTGGGCTTGGATTCGCCGACCGGTTCGATCACCTTCTCGCAGATCTGCACGTACCAGCTGTGGTAGTCGCCGATCACGTCGTCGGTTTCGAACTGGGTCGAGGCCGGCAGGATGATGTCGGCGTACTCCATCGTGTCGGTCATGATGATGTCGTAACCGACCAGGAAGAGATCGTCGCGCATGAAGTTCTTCTGGACTTCATTGATGTTCGGCGCGACCGCCAGCGGATTGCCGTTGTAGCAAATCACGCATTTGATCGGCTTCAACTTCTTGCCGCTGCTCATCGGGTTCTCGGCCCGCAGCGCCGAGGCGAGCTCGGTCATGTTGACGTGCTGGGCCTCGCCCTTGCGCAGGTAGTTGCCGCGGCCGATGTTGAGGTTCATGCCCGTGATCGGGGCGACGTTGTCGAAGATCAGGCCGCTCGCGTGTTTGCCGTACTGGCCGCGCATCGCGTGCATCAGCGCCACCGCCCGCACCATGCGGCCGCCGTTGTAGTTGCGCTGGAAGCCGTAGCCCACGCGCATCATGCATTTCTCGGCGCCGGCGTAGACCTTGGTGAACTCGAGGATCTTCTGGCGCGGCACTCCGGTCACGCGTTCGATGTCGTCCATCGACACTTCATTGAGGCGCGCTACCAGGGCGTCGTAACCCTCAACGTGTTTCTGGATGAAGTCCTTGTCGGTCCAGTTGTTCTCGAGCAGGAGCTTCATCACCCCGGTCGCCAGCCAGGCGTCGGTGCCGGGCTTGGGCTGGAGCCAGACGTCGGCCTGCGAGCAGATCGGGGTGCGATAGGGGTTGACCGCCAGCACCTTGGCGCCGCGGTCGCGCGCCATGTTGATCAGCTTGATGCCGTGAACGTTCGACACCGTCTCGTTGAAACCCCACGAGATGTAGCAGTTGGTGTCGGGAATCGTCTCGGGGTCCGGTCCCTCGAACGTGCCGTTGGTGATGTGCAGCGCCTCGGCGCCCGCCTCGGTGCAGACCAGACGATCGAGGATGGTCGAGCCCAGGCGGTTGAAGAAGCGGTCGGGGCCGCCGCGCATGCCGATCGCGCCATAGTTGCCCGAATAGCTGTAGGGCATGATCGACTCGGGGCCGAACTCGGCGACCAGGCTCTTCAGCTTGGTCGTGATCTTGTCGTAGGCCTCGTCCCAGGTGATGCGGCGCCACTTGCCCGAGCCCTTGGGGCCGACCCGCTCCATGGGGTGCAGGATGCGGTCGGGCGCATAGGTGTACTGGACGTAGGCCAGTCCCTTGACGCAGGGCGCGGTCCCGGTCTTGAACTGCTCGTTGGCGCCGGTCACATACGTCATGCGGCCGCCCTGAACGCTGAACTTCATCAGGCAGCGGTCGGCGCAGTTGCGCAGGCAGCTGTGATACTTGATCTGGCCGTCGCGCTTGGCGAGCAACCCCGGGTTCGCTCCCGGGCTCACACCGCCGACCACCGCGCGCGCGCCGCCTGGCATCAGACCCGACAGGCTTCCGACCACCGCGGCCGAGCCCACTCCGTGCAGAAAACTGCGCCGATTTAACTTCGTCATACTCTCTCTCCGTAGTTAGAGATTCAGCCAGCCAGCCGGTCGACCGACCGACACCAACAACGAACCTTTTTTCCGGGCCTCAATCGACCCAGCCGTTTCAACAAAAAAACCGATAAACCCCAAACAAACCATCAATAAAAACCAGATAGGCGATCAAGCCATCACTGCCGCCCGCCATTCCTCGCCCAAGCCATAAAGCAGCTTGGCTTTAACCCAGTTAAAAGCGGGCGAGTTATTGAAGTTGCCGTAGACCAGGTAATTTCCGACCGGCCTCACCGCGCTGCGGATTTCCTTGATCCGGTCGATCATTTCGTCTTCGAGCCGCACCACGTCGAGCGCCGGCACCATGCCGACAAAACGCCGCGTGAACTGGTTGCAGCTCAGCGTCACCGCGTCCGATCCGCTCAGCAGCTGCAAGGCGGTCGCCACGCTTTCCGTGTAGCCGGCGACCTTCATGCTCAAACCCTGCTCCCGGCTGAGGTCGACCAGCAGCGGACAGGACAGGTCCTTGTAGTTGTCGATCTCGAGCAGCGGGTACTGCGCCAGGTTCTCGAGCGTCATCGGCTGCGAAAAAACCGGGTGCCCCTTGCGGCCCAGGATGTAGATGTCGCCGGTCGCGGAGAACATCTGCGAGTTCAACCGGTGGTCGTCGAAGCCCTCGTAGACCACGGCGAAATCGACCCCGCCGACGGTCAGTTCCTGCGCGCAGTCGTAGCTCAGGACCCCGATGTCGAAACGCAGGTCGGGGGCCGCCGGCGCGATGTATTTGTTGATCACGCGGTGCGTGGCGAAAATGAATTCGTCGTAAGCGCGGATGACGAAACGCCCGCTCGCGTCGCGCGGGTCGAAAACCGAATACTGGCGCTCGAGCAACTGGTACTGCTCGACCAGGTTGAGCGCAAGCCCGACGATTTCGTTCGCCTTTTCGGTCGGGACCAGCCCGTTCGGTTTGCGGATGAAAAGCGGATCGCAAAACACTTCCCGCAAAGTGCCGATGGTGCGGCTCACCATCGAACTTGTCAGCCCGAGTTCGGCCGCCGCCAAGTTCCCTTGGCCGTGCTTATAAACCGATAAAAATGTTTTAAGCTGCTTGTAGCTCAGTTGATCGAGATTCATCTAGACTCACCCTGTCTGCGGGACGCACAGTAGCTCAGACCCGATGTCCGCCGCGACACCTGCGCCTCTCCGCATTTATCTAAAATCAATTGTCCGACCAATGTCGAAACCGGAAATTTATCAGTTGCAGAATCTGCAATTCACTTTTCAAACCCGATAAACCGCATAAATCCGGGGATCCACCAGTGCCTTATTTATGGCGCTGCCGATAACTCGAATTGGGTTATTACGGAAAATGAAATCGCAGCCTCTGGTTTCCACCATGACCGGCCAAGAAAGCGGACCAGTGCCTGCGGGCCCAGCCTTCCATTTCCCGCCCCCACCCCCGCCACTCCCTATGGCCGGACGCGTGGGCGTGGATGACCCCAGGCTCGCGCCGACAGTGGCTGAGGTATCTTTGGGCCGCCCCCTCCCCCAGCCCCCCCCCCACC
>JAEZVV010000083.1 GCA_023443095.1 Pseudomonadota bacterium | reverse complement strand
GCCGACGCCCTCCCCCGCTTCGTCAGCCGCGTCGCCGTAGTCGAGCAAGGCAGCCAGCCGCGCCTGTTCATCGGCGCTCAGCTCGCGGGCCGTGTGAACGAAGTGGATGTAGCGGGCGCGAACCGCGACGGCCGCCGGATCTATGGCCTGGATGCGGGCCAGAAGGCGGGCTGCGCGAAAGTCGGACAGCGCTCGGGAAGCGTCGAGCGCGAACATCGAACCGTGTGAGGTCATGGGGCGGGCGGCGCGGGTGGGCAGACCCCACGCGTCGGGGGTGAAAGGCAGGCCCGGATTATACGGGCGCCCCGGGCCGCCCCCGGCCCGGGAATTCTCTGCCGCGGTGCGTCTAGATCTCGCCGTCGAGCGACTGCGCCGCCGCCAGCGCACGCAGCAAGGCGCTGTTGCATTGGGCCACTGGCAGGGCCAGCGCTTCGGTGGCGCGGCGGATCGCGATCGGGTCGCTGCGTTCGATCGCCTCGATCAGACCGAGGTAGGGACCGTAAGGGCCTTCGCCTGCGCAGATCGCGTCGGTGATGTTGTCCGACAAGGCGATCAGTTCAAAAAGCTGAGGGAAACTCGCGCCGGTGATGCGATCGAGCAGGGAAAAGGCGCCGGTGATGAACAGTTCGTCACGGGTCTCGCCGTCGGCCTCGGCGCCGGCGACGTACTCCAGGAACAGGCCGCGGCGGATCGATGCATGCACCAGGGGCGCGGTATTGGCATCTTTGCTCGCCGTGGTGAGCAGCAGCGAGAGCCAGCGCATCATCTTCTTGTAGCCCAGCATCATCACCGCGTGCTGGAAGCTCGTGATCTGGACCGAGAGGCCAAAAGCGGCGGAGTTGACCAGGCGCAGCAGCTTGAAGGCGAGCGCCGGGTCCTGCTTGAGCGCGGCATCGATCTCGCCGATGTCGGCGTCGTCGCGCACCAGGCGCAGCAGTTGCAGGACCACCGCCTGGCCCGGCTGCAGCGCGCGCGGCCCAGTCTGGCTCACGTCTTCGAGCGGCCAGCCGACACTGGCGGCGGCGCCGCGCTCGTAACACGCGTCGACGTCGGCAACGGTCTGCACCCCGCTGATGATGTAAGGCACTCGCCGGGTCACGCCGGAGGCCGCAGGAATCATCTGACCGGCCGGGGTGACCCGGCGATCGTCGGCGATGTGGATCAGCGAATATTCGAAACACTCGACCAGGGGCGGCGGCAAGGGTACTTCGCTGCGCCCGCGCAAGACCATGCGCAGCCCCGCGCGGCGGGCCCGCTGCAAGAGCTGCTGGGTCTCGGGATTGGCGAGCGCCGCGCACGGCACTTCGAGCAGGGCATTGTGCGGCGCCTTCCATTCGAGCAGGCTGTCGTCGAACACGGCATCGAGCGGCGCCACCAGCACCGGGGCACTGGCTTCGGGCCAGCTCTCGTTGAGTTCGGCCAGCATGTCGCCCAGACGAGGACGCTCGTGGGCGCGCAGCGACAACATGGTCAGGCGCGTGCCCATCGCCTTGCGGGCGCGGTCGATCAGCGGTGAATAACAGATCGACAGCGAGGACAAGGCTTTCGAGGCCGAAGCGTCGATCAGGGCGTGCGAGTCAAAGGCGTTCATTCGGGGAATCCAGGGCGTCTACTCGCTTTATATCGACTCCCCAGTCCACAACCTGAGGGCCCTCGCCCCGCAAATGCGGGGCTCGGTTTAACCCTCCCCTGCTGCCTGCTCGGCAGGAGAGCCAAAGCCGCCCCCGCCCGGGGTCTGGATCACGAAGACATCGCCGGCCTCCATCTCGACCGAACCGATGTGGCCAAGTTCCTCGCGGCGGCCGTCGCTGCGTTCGACCCAGTTGCGTCCGCATTCACCCGGCGCGCCGCCGGCCAGGCCGAAAGGCGGCACCCGGCGGGCGTTGGCCAGGATCGCCGCGTCCATCGGTTCGAGAAAGCGGATCCGCCGCGTACCGCCGTTGCCGCCGCGCCAGCGCCCGGCGCCGCCCGACCCGGCGCGGATCTCATAGCTCTCGAGCCGGACCGGGAAGCGGAACTCGAGCACTTCGGGGTCGGTCAGGCGCGAGTTGGTCATGTGGGTCTGGACCACGCTGGCGCCGTCGAAACCCTCGCGGCTCGCGACGCCCGCCGTCAGGTCGCTGATGCCGGCGCCAGCGCCGCCCGAAACCGTTTCGTAATACTGGTGGCGCCGGTTGCCGAAAGTGAAGTTGTTCATCGTCGTCTGCGACGCCGCCATCACCCCGAGCGCGCCGTAAAGCGCGTTGGTGATACACATGCTGGTTTCGACATTGCCCGCCACCACCGCGCTCGGGTAGTCGGGGTTGAGCATCGAACCCGGCGGGATCACGATGTCGATCGGCTTTAAGCAGCCGGAGTTGAGCGGGATCGCGTCATCGACCAGGGTGCGGAAAACGTACAGCACGGCCGCCACGCACACCGCCCGCGGCGCGTTGAAGTTGCTGGGCAGCTGGGCCGAGCTGCCGCTGAAATCGACGCGGGCCGAACGCGCGGCACGGTCGACCGAAATTGCCACCCGGATCACCGCTCCGTTGTCGAGCTCGAGCGCGAAAGCCCCGTCCTTCAGGACCCCGATCACGCGGCGCACGCTTTCCTCGGCGTTGTCCTGAACATGGCCCATATAGGCCTGGACCACGTCGAGCCCGAAGGTATCGACCATGGCCAGCAGCTCTTCCCGCCCTTTTTCGTTGGCAGCGACCTGGGCCCTCAGGTCGGCCACGTTCTGGTCGGGATTGCGCGCGGGGTAGGCGCCGCTGGCGAGC
>JAEZVV010000192.1 GCA_023443095.1 Pseudomonadota bacterium | reverse complement strand
GTTCCGATCATCTATTTCTCGGTGCAGTGGTGGAACACCTTGCACCAGGGGGCCTCGGTGAGCCTCACCAAAGCCCCGTCGATGGCGACCACCATGCTCACAGGGATGCTGGTCATGGCGCTCGCCTTCTGGATGTACAGTATCGCGGCCTCTTTGGCGCGCCTGCGTTCGATCATCCTCGAACGCGAGCGCCGCTCCGACTGGGTCCGAGAACTCGCCTTGAAAGGAAAGCTCTGATGCAGTGGGGTAGCTTGGAAAATTTCCTGACGATGGGGGGCTACGGCTTCTACGTCTGGAGCGCCTATGGAATGACGGTAGTCCTGATCGCCGTCGAACTCTGGCAACTGCGGTCGCGCCGGGCCCAAGTGGTGGCGGACCTGTCGCGAGAAGCGCGCGCGCGCAAGAATTCGGAGGAAATGCGATGAAGGCTAGGCACAAGCGACTGGCTCTGATCCTGGGTGGCGTGGCGGTGCTGGGTGTCGCCGTGTACCTGGTGATGTCGGCCTTCCAGCAGAACCTGGTGTTTTTCTTCTCGCCCACGCAGGTTGCGGCCAAGGAAGCGCCGCAAGGGCGCGCCTTCCGCATCGGCGGTCTAGTCGAAGACGGCAGCCTGACGCGCGAAGCCGACGGCCTGACCGTGCACTTCAAGGTCACCGATACCGCGCACACGATTCCGGTGGCGTACCGCGGCATCCTTCCCGACCTGTTCAAGGAAGGCAAGGGTGTGGTGGCGCAGGGCAAGCTGGGTGAAGACGGCGTGTTCCACGCCTCCGAGGTGCTGGCCAAGCACGATGAAAACTACATGCCTCCCGAAGCCGCCCACGCCGTGGACCAGGCCGAGAAGGCGCAAAAAACGCTCAAGCTCCAGTAGCTATCGGAGACACCTCGATGATTCCTGAAATTGGACATTTCGCGCTCATCCTGGCGCTGCTGATCGCGATCCTGCAGGGCGTGCTACCGCTCGTGGGCGCGGCCCGCGGGGTTCAGGCCTGGATGGACATGGCGCGACCGGCGGCGATGGCGCAGGCGCTTTTCGTCACCGTCTCCTTCCTCTGCCTGATGTGGTCGTTCTACGTGAGCGACTTCTCGGTCGTCAACGTTGCCAGCAACTCGAACTCGATGTTGCCCTGGTATTACAAGCTGTCGGCGAGCTGGGGCTCGCACGAAGGTTCGATCCTGCTGTGGATCGTGATGCTGGCGTGGTGGACCTTCGGCGTGGCGAGCTTCTCGCGCCACCTGCCTGACGAGATGGTCGCGCGGGTGATCGGCGTGATGGGCCTGATCTCGGTCGGCCTGCTGCTTTTCACCCTGATGACGTCCGACCCCTTCACGCGCCTGTTCCCGCCGGCGCCCGAAGGCCGCGACCTCAATCCGCTGCTGCAAGACCCGGGCATGATCTTCCATCCGCCGCTGCTCTACATGGGCTACGTCGGCATGGCCGTTCCCTTTGCGTTCGCGATCGCTGCCCTGCTCGGCGGCCGCCTCGACGCCGCCTGGGCGCGCTGGACGCGGCCGTGGACCACGCTCGCCTGGGTCTTCCTGACTCTCGGCATCGCTCTCGGTTCGTGGTGGGCGTATTACGAACTGGGCTGGGGCGGCTGGTGGTTCTGGGATCCGGTCGAAAACGCCTCGTTCATGCCCTGGCTGACCGGTACCGCGCTGATGCACTCGCTTGCCGTGACCGAAAAACGCGGCAGCTTCAAGATCTGGACCGTGCTGTTGGCGATCGTGACCTTCTCGCTTTCGCTGCTGGGCACCTTCCTGGTCCGCTCGGGCGTGCTGACCTCGGTCCACGCGTTTGCGACCGACCCCGAGCGCGGCGTGTTCATCCTCGCCTTCCTGATCTTCGTGATCGGCACCTCGCTGCTGTTGTTTGCCTGGCGCGCGCCGAAGGTGGGTCTGGGCGGCAAGTTCGCTGCGGTCTCGCGTGAATCGCTGATGCTGGTGAACAACGTCCTGCTCGTCGTGGCGATGGGTGCGGTCCTGCTCGGCACGCTGTATCCCTTGTTCCTTGACGCGCTCAACGCCGGCAAGATCTCGGTCGGCCCCCCGTATTTCGACTCGGTGTTCGCGCCGCTGATGGCGCCGCTGGTCTTCCTGATGGGGGTGGGTCCGCTCGCGCGCTGGAAGGAAGCCAAGGTCCCCGACCTCGCCACCCGTCTGATGTGGGCGCTGGGCGTGGCAGTGGTCACCGCCCTGATCGTGCCCTTCGTCATGGGCCGCTGGAGCCCGTGGATCAGCTTCGGCCTGCTGCTGGCGTTCTGGGTCTTCACCTCGAGCTTCGTCAGCATCAAGGAGCACACCCGCAACATCCGCGGTTCGATCTTGACCAAGCTGGGCGCGCAATCTCGCGCCTTCTGGGGCATGACCCTGGCGCACGTCGGCATCGGCGTGTTCATCATCGGCGTCACCCTGGTCAAGGGCTACCAGACCGAACGCGACGTGCGCATGATGGTGGGCGACATCGTCACCGTCGGCGGCTACACCTTCAAGTTCAATGGCGTCACCGAGGTTCAAGGGCCCAACTACGTCGCGGCCCGTGGCACCTTCGACCTCAGCAAGAACGGCAAGGTCCTGCGCGAACTGCACCCGGAAAAGCGCAACTACTTCTCCAACCGTGCCATGCCCATGACCGAGGCGGCCATCGATTCGAGCATCATCGGCGACGTCTACGTCTCGCTTGGCGAGCCGACAGCCGACGGCGGCTGGATCGTGCGCGCGTATTACAAGCCTTTCGTGACCTGGATCTGGGGTGGCTGTCTGTTGATGGCCCTGGGCGGCCTGTTCGCCCTGTCGGATCGCCGCTACCGCTTCTCGCGCAAGCGCGAAGCCGCGGTGGCGGCCGGGTCGACGGCGGCGGCCTGAGCGGGGGATAGTATTCATGTGGCGTTTCCTCGCTCCCCTGGCCATCTTCATCATCCTGGCGGGTTTCCTCTTCGTCGGTCTCGGCCTCAATCCGCGCGAAGTGCCTTCGCCCCTGGTCGACAAGCCGGCACCGACTTTCCAGCTCGAGCAGCTCCACCGCGCCGAGCCCTTTGGTCAGCAGGAAATGCTGGGCAAGGTCTGGCTGCTCAACGTCTGGGCGTCGTGGTGTGTCGCCTGCCGCCAGGAGCACCCGCTGCTGGTCGAATTGGCCAAGCAGAAGATCCTTCCCATCGTCGGCCTCAACTACAAGGATGAGCCGACAGCTGCCAAGCAATGGCTCAACCAGTTGGGGGACCCCTACACCTTGTCGGTGAAGGACCGCGACGGCCGGGTCGGCATCGAATACGGCGTCTACGGCGTTCCCGAAACCTTTCTGATCGACAAGAAGGGCGTGATCCGCTTCAAGCAGATCGGTCCGATTACGCCGGACGTGTGGGAAAAGAAGATGCTCCCGCTGATCCGGGAGCTGGAAAAGGCATGAAGCGAATCCTAATGGCCGCTTTGGCGGCCCTCCTGCCCCTGCTCGTGGCCGCCAGCCCGGCGGCCGAGACCACGGGCAAAGAAGGCATCCCCACCGCGCTCGACCCGGTGGCCAACAAACGTGCGGTGACGATCTCCGAGCAGCTGCGCTGCCTCGTTTGCCAGAACCAGTCGATTGCCGAGTCCAATGCCGAGCTCGCCGTCGACCTGAAGAACCAGGTCAACGAGCAGATCAAGGCCGGCAAAACCGACCAGCAGATCATCGATTTCATGGTCGAGCGCTACGGCGATTTCGTGCTCTACAAGCCGCCGTTCAAGGCGCAGACCCTCATCCTCTGGTTGGGGCCGGCGGCGCTGCTGGTGCTGGGTCTGGGCGTGTTCGCGATGAACCTGCGCAATCGCCGCAACCGCGTCGACGAGCGTCCGCTGACCGACGCCGAACGGCGTGAAGCCGAGCGTCTGCTTGCCAACGTTTCCTCCAAGGACAGCACCAAGTGACCACCTTCATCATGATTGCCACCGCGATGGTGGTCGTCGCGCTTGCCTTCATCGGCCTGCCCCTGATCCGCGGACGTTCGCAGGCCGGCGCAGCCCAGCGCCCGGCGATGAACCTCGAGATCTACCGCGACCAGTTCGCCGAGCTCGAGGCTGACCACGCCCGCGGCGCGGTGTCCGAGGCCCAATACGCCGAAAACCGCGCCGAACTCGAGCGCCGTGTGCTGGAAGAGGGCACTGCCGGCCGCGAGCAGGCTGCCGCAGCCCGCGGCAAGGCCGGTCTGTGGACGGCGATCGTGGTCGCTGGCGCCGTGCCGGTGGTCGCCGCTCTGCTCTACCTGCGCTGGGGCGATCCCGACGCGTTTTCGCCTCTGGGCCGGGCCCAGACCGCGCAGAACGACGCCCACGGCGGCCTTTCCCCGGACGAGATGGGGATCGCGGTCGAGAAACTCGCGGCACGTCTGAAAGACGACCCGAGCAACCTCGACGGCTGGCTGACGCTGGCCCGTTCGTATTACTCGATGGGGCGCTTCGACGACGCTGCCAAGGCCTTCGATCACGTCGTCAAGGCGGTTCCGGGAGAAGCCGACGTGCTGGCCGATTACGCCGACGCACTGGCGATGGCCCAGGGCCGCAACATCGCCGGCAGGCCGATGGAACTCGTCAAGGAAGCGCTCAAGGCCAATCCGACGCAGTGGAAAGCCCTGGCGATGGCCGGCACTGACGCCTTCAACCGCAAGGACTACAAGGCCGCGGTCGATTTCTGGGAGCGCCTGCGTGCTACCCAGCCGCCCGAGTCGCCGATTGCGCAGCAGCTCTTGGCCAGCATCCAGGAAGCGCGCCAGCTGGGCGGGATCACCACGCCGCCGCCGGCCGCCGCTCCCGTCGGTCCGGCACCCGCGGCCAAGGCTCCGGGAACCCTGGCGACGGTCTCGGGCTCGGTCGACCTGGCGCCCGAGGTCAAGGCCAAGGCCAGCCCGAACGACGCCGTGTTCATCTTTGCCCGTCCGGCAGAGGGCTCGCGCATGCCGGTTCTCCTGACCCAGGCCAAGGTCAAGGATCTGCCGCTCAAGTTCACGCTCGATGACTCGATGGCCATGACTCCCGAATCCAGCCTGTCTAACTTCGAGAAGGTGATTGTCGGTGCACGGGTCTCCAAGTCCGGAGCGCCGATGCCGCAGCCGGGCGACCTCGAAGGTCTGAGCGCTCCGGTGGCCGTGGGTGCCAAGAGCGTGTCGATCTCGATCAACCGCACCATCCAGTAGGGCGGTCGCGGCAAAAAGAAAAGGGCGCCTGTGGCGCCCTTTTCTTTTTGGGCCGCTTGGCCCGGGTCGGTTTGGGTTTGATCTGGGTCAAGCTCCGTCCCTCCCTTGGCGACTCGCTGTCCGCTCTCACTAACCTCCGAGGGAAAACGATAGGTCGCGAACGCGGCCGCCCGGGAGGTAGTCATGAGCCGTATCGATAGCCCCAAGCCGCTGGGCCGCTGGTTGGCGGCCGTTCTTCTGGCCCTGGCGCCTAGCCTCGTGTGGGCGCAGGCCGCCACTAAAACTGCGCCGGCCAAGGCAGTGAACGCGGCGGCCTGTTTCGGCTGCCACACCCAGATCAAGACCTTCTACGACGTCGGCAAACACAAGAGCACCGGTTGCGCGACTTGCCATGGCGGTCTCGAGGCCCACCTTGCCAACGCGAGCCAGGCGCCGTCGACCGACACCAGCCTCAAGCTCTGCGGCAGTTGCCACAAAGAGCAATACGAAACGGCGGCGCAGATGGACTGGCACCGCTTGGCCCGCTCCGACAAGAAGCTCTACTGGAATCCGGCGCCTAATCCTTCGTTCGATCTGCTGATGACGCCCAACGCGTTCACCAAGGAACACAACCTGCCGCGCTCGCACACCTTCGCGCTGCTTGACCAGTTCCTGGTCGACCGCGCTTTCGGCGGTCGCTTCGAGCCCAAGGACGGCTGGCAATACCTCGCCAAGAGCGGCGACATGAAGTTGCAGGAGATGATCGTCGACAAGTACCCGGACAACACCGATCAGAAGGTGTTCCGGCCGGGCACGGCGGCAGCCGCCAACCCCGTCTGCCTGTCGTGCAAGACCCAGGACATGATCCTCGAGTGGGCCTATCTGGGCGACCCGGCACCGCGCGCTAAGTGGAGCCGTACCTCCAAGGTGGTCGAGATGGGCAAGAGCGTGAACCATTCGCTCAACTGCATCTTCTGCCACGACCCGCACGCCACCAAGCCGCGGGTGGTGCGCGACGCCTTGATCCAGGCGCTCACTCGCACTGATTTCCCGACCCTGTATTCGGAAGACCCGCGCAAGACCAAGTTCGAAGTTCAGGACGTGGGCATGCGTGGCTTCCCGCGCAAGATCGCCTTCCTCGAGCGCTACGACAGCAAGCTGCAATGCGCCCAGTGCCACGTCGAATACAACTGCAACCCCGGTTTCAACCCCAACACCGGCGAGGCCATCACCATGGCCGACCCGCGCACCAACGTCTTTCCCTTCGTCAACGTCTTCCAGGTCTCGAAGTTCTACGACCAGATCCAGTTCCGCGACTTCCGCAACCAGTTCACCGGCGCGGCCCTGACCAAGGCGCAGCACCCGGACACCGAGATCTATTGGGGCTCCAAACACGACAAAGCCGGGGTCGAATGTGCGTCCTGCCACATGCCGCGGATCGAAAACAAGAAAACCGGCAAGGTCTACACCTCGCACTGGCAAGCCAATCCCAAGGACTATCTGAAGGAAACCTGCTTGCGCTGCCACAGCCAATGGGACGAAAAACAGGCGAAATACGTGATCGAATCCTTGTACCAGCGCACCCAGGCCAAGATGCGGCACGCCGAGTTCTGGCTCGACCTTTTGGTCAACAAGTTCATGGAGGCCCAGGCCCTGGGCGTGAGCGACGACGTGATCAAGGCGGCACGCGCCAAACACGGCGAGGCGCACATCAATTGGGAATGGTGGACCGCCGCCAATGCCGCCGGTTTCCACAACCCCGAGCAGGCACATTTGTCGCTGGCAAATTCGGTCACGTATTCGCAGGAAGGCATCAAGATCCTTGACGACGCCATGAAAACCAAACGCGCGGCCTTGCAGCCGGTCGCCGACAAGAAATAGGCATTCCGGCGTTTTTCCACAGCAAGAAAAAGGCAGGGTGACCTGCCTTTTTTCTTGCGCTCTGGCGCCGTTGCATGCTTTAGACAGCGGATCGTTTACCCCTACCTCCATCGAGCTAGGTTTGCTTACTCCTGAGGCAGTGACCTAGGGTTTTCCGGTTGACGCCTATCAATGCCCCAGCAGGAGGACGGAAAACCGCAACCAAAGGATGGGCTTGTCTGGATAGATTGCAGGCTTCCTTAACCGAAACTTAAATGAGGGGGCCTCATGACAAGTCGCTACTGGCGATCCTTGTTCAAAGCCGCAGCCACGCTTGCCGTGGCTTTGGCACCTGCCTTCGCCATGGCGCAAGCCAAGGCGCCGGCACCCACCAAGGTCAATGAATCGACCTGTACCAGCTGCCACAGCAACATCGGCGACTTCCACAAGCAGGGCGCGCACAAGAAGGTTTCGTGCGCAAGCTGCCACGACGGTCTGGACAAGCACTTGGCCAACGCCAAGACCCGTCCCGCCACCTCGATGGACGCGGCCAAGTGTGGCTCCTGCCACAAGAACCAGTTCGACTCGATGTACAAGATCAGCGAGCACCGCAAGCCGCGTGACTCGAAGAAGAACACCAACGGCATCGCCCCCAACCCGTTCTTCGAACAGGCCATGGGCAGCCACGGCTTCACCAAGGAACACAACCTGCCGCGTGGTCACGCCTTCGGCGCACTCGACCAATACGTGGCCGACCGTGCCTTTGGTGGCCGCTTCGAACCCAAGGAAGGCTGGATGTACCTGTCGTCCAACGGCGGCAACTTCAAGGTGTGGGACGTTCTCAAGGACAACCACCCCGACAACAGCGACCAGAAGATCTTCAAGCCGGGCACGGCCGCGGCCGCCAACTCGGTGTGCTGGACCTGCAAGTCGACCGACCTGATCCTGGAGTGGGCCTACCTGGGCGATGCCGAACCCACCGCCAAGTGGAGCCGCACCTCGAAGGTGGTCGACCTGGTCAAGAACGTCAACCACTCGCTCAACTGCAACTTCTGCCACGACCCGCACTCGGCCAAGCCGCGTATCGTCCGTGACGCCCTGATCCAGGCTGTCACCCGTACCGACTTCCCGACGCTGTATTCGGAAGATCCGAAGAAGACCAAGGTCGACGTCAAGGAGTTGGGCGTTCGCGGCCACACCCGCAAGATCGCCATGCTCGACAAGTACGACGGCAAGCTGCAGTGCGCCCAGTGCCACGTCGAGTACAACTGCAACCCGGGTACCGATCCGAAGACCGGCCAGCCGATCACCATGGCCGACAAGCGGACCAACCTGTTCCCCTTCGTTGGCATCGACAAGATCGACCAGTTCTACGAACACGCCAGCTTCAAGGACTTCAAGCATCCCAAGACCGGCGCGCTGCTGACCAAGATGCAGCACCCGGACACCGAGATCTACTGGGGTTCGAAGCACGACAAGGCCGGTGTCGACTGCGCCAACTGCCACATGCCCAAGGTCAAGGACAAGAAGACCGGCAAGACCTACACCAGTCACTGGGCGACCTCGCCCAAGGAGTACGTGAAGGAAACCTGCCTGACTTGCCACACGGACAAGACCGAAAAGCAGATGGTCCGCACGATGGACGGCATGACCTCGCACTTCAACAGCAAGCTGCGTGAAGCCGAGCACCACATGATCCAGCTCTTCGCTGCGTTCGACGCCGCGCAAGAAGCCGGTGTCGACGAAGCCGTCCTGGTCGAAGCCCGCAAGCAGCACTCCATCGCCCATACCAACTGGGAATGGTGGACGGCCGCCAACGGCGCTGCGTTCCACAACCTCGACCAGGCCAAGACTTCGCTTGCGAAGTCGGTGGCTGCCTCGCAAGCCGGGGTCAAGATTCTGAAGGACGGCATTGCCGCCAAGAAGAAGCTTGCCGCCGCGCCGGCGCCGGCTCCGGTCGTTGCTAAGAAATAAAGATCGGGTCACCCGACAGTGAGGAAAGCAAAGGGCGGGGGCAACCCCGCCCTTTGTGTTGCCGGGCCGTCCGTGCCGGCACTTTCGCGAACGATAATTTCGTCATGTCCAAGTTCAAGCTTGCCGTTTCCGCCTTAGGCCTGGCTGCCTCGCTCGCTGCGACGGCACCGGTGCGGGCGCAGGACGTCGCCGAACGCGCCATCCGGTCTGCCGTGTGTTCGGCGCCGGCGGGTTCGTTCGAGGGCGCCCCGCGCTGGCTGGCCGGCCTCGGCACGTATTCGATGCGGCTCGCCGGGGCCAGCCCGGTCGTGCAGCGCTGGTTCGACCAGGGCCTGGTGCTCGCCTGGGGCTTCAACTTCGGCGCGGCCGCGGCCTCGATGCTCGAAGCGACCCGGCTCGAGCCGGCGTGTGCCATGTGCTGGTGGGGTCTCGCCTACGTGCCCGGCCCTAGCGTCAACCACGACCTTGACGCGGCCGAACGCGCGCAGGCCCATGCCGCGATCGAGCGCGCCGCCACGCTGGCGGGCCGCGCCACGCCGCGCGAACGCCAGCTGATCGCCGCGCTGCGCCTGCGCCACGCCCAGCCCGAGCTCAAGGATCGCAGCTCCATGGAGCGCGCCTACGCCGAGGCTCTGGGCCGGCTGGTGGCAGCGCAGCCGCGCGACGCCGATCTGCTGGTGCTGCAGGCCGAGGCCCTGATGGCACCGCGCGGTCGCGAATACTGGGCGCGCAGCGGCGAGCCCAAGCCCTGGACCCCGCCCATCCTTGATCTGCTCGAACGCGCGCTGGTCCTGGCGCCCGAGCATCCCGCCGCCAACCACCTCTACATCCACGCGCTCGAAGACGCGCCGCCGGCCCAGGTCGAACGGGCGCTCGCCGCCGCCCGCCGTCTGGCACGGGTAGCGCCGGGGGTTGGCCACCTGGTCCACATGCCGGCCCACGTGTATTTCAGGCTCGGGCGCTTCGACGAGGCCGTGCAGGCCAATCAGGAAGCGCTCGAGGCCGACCGCCGGCAGTTCGGCAGCCGCGGGGCCTCGGCCGCCTACGAGACCGGTTACGGCGACCACAACCATCATTTCCTGTGGGCCTCGGCCATGATGGCCGGCCGCGGCGCCCTGGCCGCGAGCGAGGCGGCGATCCTGGCGCAAGGCGCGGCGCGACACCCGCGCGGCACCGCCGAACACCTGCGCGCCTTGCCGCTCTATACCGCGATCCGCTTCGGCCGCTGGGACGAGGTGCTCGCCTTCGAGCGGCCGCGGCCGCACAACACCTATACCGACGGCGTCTGGCATGTGGCGCGCGGCCTGGCGCGGGTGCGCGCCGGGCGGCTCGAGGACGCGGCAGCCGAACTCGCCGCCGCCGAGCGCGACCAGGCCACGCTGGCGCGCAAGCAGGTCCTGCTCAAGAACACACACGACCTCGGCCTTCTGCTGGGCATTGCGCGCGATCTGCTCGCGGCCGAACTGGCGGCGGCGCGCGGCGATTTCACTACCGCACTCGCCCGCGCCGAACGCGCGGTGATCGCCGAAGACGCCCTCGACTTCGACGAGCCCCCGGCTTGGCACATGCCGGCGCGGCATACTCTGGGCGCGCTGCAACTTGCCGCCGGGCAGCCCGAGCAGGCGATCGCGGTCTACCGCCGCGATCTGGCTCTCCACCCCGACAATGGCTGGGCCCTGCGCGGTCTGGCCAACGCTTACGCGACAACTGGCGACAGGCTCGCCGCCCACAAGACCGAAGCCGCATTTACGCGGGTTTGGCGGGGCGCCGACCGTGATATCGCCGCCTCACGACTTTGAATGGATCGCCCATGACCAATACCTTGCTTTTCTGGATCCTGATCGGCGGCCTGCTGCTGGCCGCGCTCGCCTTGCTGCTGCCCGGCCTGCTGCGGCGCACGCGGGAAGAGCCGGGCATCAGCCGCGCCGAAGTCAACGCCGACGTCTACCGCCGCCAAATCGAGGATCTCGACCGTGACCTCGCTGAAGGCAGCCTCGACCCCGAGCTTCACGCCTCGACCCGCGAGGAACTGCAGCGCCGCCTGCTGGCCGACACTGCCGCTCAGGCCGCCGCCCCGGCAGGCGGGCGCAGGTCGCCGCGCTGGCTGGCGGTGGCCCTGGCGGTGGGGCTGCCGCTGGCCGCGGTCGGCCTGTATTTCAAACTCGGTTCGCCCGCCTCGGTGCAGTTCGACGCCGCGCAGCCGGTGCCCGGCCTGCTCACGGGCAAGCCGGGCGAGGGCCAGCCACTGCCGCTGCGCCCGAGCTTCGACCAGCTCAAGCAACACCTCGAACGCGAGCCCGGCGACGGCCGCGCCTGGGTGATGCTGGCCCGGATGCTGGCCGACCGCGAAGACTGGGCCGGATCGGCCACCACCTACGAGCGGGCGATGAAGGCCTCGCGCAAGGTCGCGGGCGATCCCGCGGTGCTGCTCGAATATGCGGACGTGCTCGGCATGGCGCAGGGCGGCAAGCTCGCTGGCAAGCCGGAAGAGCCGATAGGCCGCGCCCTGATGATCAACGGACGGCATCCGCGCGCGCTCGAGATGGCGGGCAGCCTCGCCTACGAAAAAGGGCAGTTCAAGGAAGCCGCCACGTATTGGGAAGACCTGCTGTCGCAGCTGCAGCCCGGCACCCAGATGCACGCCGAACTGGCCGGTGCAATCGAACGTGCCCGCGCCCAGGCGGCGCAACCCAAGCCGGGCAGCTGAACGACATAAACTCAAGCCATGAGACGCCGGGCCCGCTGCCCGGCGTTTCTTTTTGACGCTCAGCCCGGCGGCTCGTCGAGCAGGCGCGCGGCGCGCGAGTCCTGAACGCTGGCGCGGAAGTAGCCCAATACCGAAGCCACCGAGCGGTGGCCGGTCATGGCCATGGTCTCGGCAAGGGGGATCGCCTGCTGCGCAGCCTCGGTCACGTAGCCCGAACGCAGCGAATGCGCGGCAAAGTCGCCTTCGAGGCGGGCCAGGGCACAGCGTTTTTTCACGATATCGCCTACCGCCGTCGCCGACAGGCTGGCCCCCACGCTCCCGCTGCGGTGGATGCGCCGGAAGATTGCTCCTTCTCGAATGGCCGCGGCGGCCAGCCAGTCGGCGAGAGCACGAGCGGCCCGGCCCTGGATGGGCTTGATGTTGTCGGCACGTTCAATCCCCGCCTGGTTGGTCTTGGAGTGGCGCAGCATATAGACGTAGCTCTCCGGCCCGAGCTGGCGCAGATTGGCTAGGCTGGCTCCCGCCACTTCCGAGCGGCGGCGGCCGCCGCTCGCCCAGGCAAAGAGCAGCAAAGCGCGGTCGCGGCGACCGGCGAGGCTGTTGTCACAGGTCGCCAGGACCGCTTCCAGGCGCTCGCGGGTGAGGGCGTCTTTCTGCCGCGGCGCGACCCCGCGCTTGGCGTAGACGCGCCGAGTCGCTGTCAGCAGTTCGCGCACGGCCGCGTCATGACATGGGTTGGGCAGACGGCGCAACTGGTGCAGGCGCGACAGCACCGCCACCCGGTGCCGCAGCGTCGCCAGCGACGGCGCGCCCGGCGCGGCCTTGGAGCCACAGGCCAGCAGCCCGGCTTCAACTTCGGCCGGCATCTCGGTCACCAGCCCCTCGGCCGAAGCGCGGGCCGCGTGGTCGACCACGAACTGGACCACCACCGCGGGCGCCACCGGCAGGCTCAAGATCTGGCCATAGCGCAGTTCGAACCAGCTTTCCCAATATTTGAGCGCGCTGGCGTAGCTGCGACGGGTGTTCTCCGAAGCGCCTTCGGCCAGCAGTTCGTGTGCTGCCCGCGCAGCACCTTCAAGCAGCGTCGAAGGCGCTGCAACGGCACCGACAGTTGCGGGCAAACCCGCATCCGAGCGGGAAGTTGAGTCGAATGGCATTGTTAGATACGAAATATAATGTTTGCTGTTCGATATAAAACAGAAATAGATTCTGTCTTTCGGTAAACAACGATTATCGCAAGTCAGGGGCCGCCGTGGGCGGCGCAAGCCAAGGAATCGCAAGATGGCGCGTGGAATCAATGAAAACGATGTCTGGCAGGCGGCCGATGCCTTGCTGCTTGAAGGCCAGCGGCCGACGATCGAACGGGTGCGGCAGAAGATAGGCCGCGGCTCGCCCAACACCGTCAGCCCCTATCTCGACACCTGGTTCCGCTCGCTCGGCCGCCGCATCGCCGACCCCGGCGCCTTCCGCGCGCCGCCGCCCTTGCCCGACACCATCGCCCAGGCGGCCGAGCACTTCTGGGGCGTGGCCCTGGCCGAAGCCCGACGCGACGGCGCCGCCGAGATCGCCGCGGCCAAGGACGCTGCGGCCAGCCTGGTCAATGAGGCGCAGGCGGCCGAATCGGCGGCGCGGCTCGCGGCCGAACAGTCCGCGGGGGAGGTCCAGCGCTTGCAGTTGGCACTCGACCAGGCCAATCGCTCATTGACCCAGGCCAAGGTGGTCGCCGCTGAGCAGGCGGCTCGTTTGAGCGCTCTGCAGGAGCAGGTCGCCGAGCTGCAGCAGCGGCTGGCCGTCGCCCAGGTCGAACGGGCCACAGAGCTCGAACAGGCGGCGCAGCGCCTGGCCTTGAGCGAGGAGCGCAGTCTCGCCACCGAACGCCGGGCGACGCTGGAAATCGACCGCGAACGTCAGTTGCGGGCCAAGCTCGAGCGTCGCCTCGAGCTGGCCGAGGAAAAACACGCCGAAATACTCGCCCAGCATCAGAGCCAACTGGAAGCCCGCGCCGCGGAGGTCCTGCGTCTTCAGGAATCGATGGCTGAAACCACGCGCGAACACGGCGCGCTGGCGGCCGAGCTGGGCCGACTGCAAACCCAGGCCGCGGTGCTGTTGACCGAGCGCGACCAGGCACTTGCGGAAGCGGGCCACGCTCGGGAAGATCGGCTTGCACTCGAAGCCGCGGTTGCCAAACTCGAGGTGCGACGCCCTGCGGCGTTTGGCGGGCGGCGGCGGGCGCGAGTCAAGCAGACGGCGGGGGGCTGAGATGGTTTTCTTGATCGGGTTCGCGGGCGCGCCCAAGGGGCCGCTTACACGCAGGAGATCCCCTTACGTCGAACCTTGGGCCGTTGCCGGACTTCACTTCTATAGAAAGTTTTCGTCATGGACATCCCACGGATATTCAACATCGCCGAAAGCGCCCACCGCATTCACAACCCGTTCACAGCCGACAAGTTTGCAACTCTCGGCGTTGCGCTGCGTCTGGACGGGGATCGAATGCTAGACCTCGGCAGCGGTTCAGGCGAGATGTTGTGTACCTGGGCACGCGATCACGGCGTCACGGGTGTCGGCATCGACATGAGCCAGTTATTCACCGAACAAGCGAAACGCCGTGCTGAAGAACTCGGTGTCGCCGATCAAGTCAAGTTCATCCATGGCGATGCCGCGGGCTACGTCTCTGACGAGAAGGTCGACGTGGCAGCCTGCGTGGGGGCCTCTTGGATCGCTGGCGGAGTCGCCGGCACGATCGAGCTTCTGGCGCGGAGCCTGCGCCCCGGCGGAGTCATCCTCATCGGCGAACCCTACTGGCGGCAGTTGCCGCCAACGGAAGAGGTTGCCAAGAGGTGTCTTGCTAACTCCATCTCTGACTTTCTTTCGCTTCCGGAACTTCTCGCCTCTTTCGATCACCTTGGTTACGACGTCGTTGAAATGGTTCTGGCCAACCAAGACGGCTGGGACAGATACGAGGCAGCCAAATGGCTCACCATGCGCCAATGGCTTGACGCCAATCCCGACGATGAACTGGCAGAAGAGGTTCGGTCCAAACTCACCTCGGAGCCCAAGCGTCATGCCGCTTACACGCGCGAATATCTGGGCTGGGGTGTGTTCGCATTGATGCCGCGACTCTGCTTCAGGCCGGTCTAAGTCATTCAATCCGGCGCCGCTTCGAGGCGCGACGGAGTTCGGACGTTAGCTGCTTCCACCCCAGCACCACGGAGCGCAATGAACAACTACACGATCTTTCTGCGGGGCGTCACTCCTGCCGGCAAGAATCGGGTGCCGATGGCAGAACTGCGCGTTGTCCTGAGCAACGCCGGATTGCTGGATCTTCAAACGTTCATTCAGAGCGGCAACGTCATTGCGAAATCGGCCCTGGACCGGGCGTCCGTGCAGTCTCTCGTCCATGAGGTCATCGCCCGTGAGATCGGAGCCGACCTCGCCGTCATTGCCCGGACGCACGGCCAGCTTAAGCGAATTTTGGAAAGCAATCCTTTCCCGTCGAGCATGGCTTCTCGCACGTATTTTTCTCTCCTCGCGGCGCTGCCGGCAGCGCATCATGCCGAAGAACTGTCCCAACTCGACTTCTCGCCCGATAGCGTAAAGCTCGTCAACGATGTTATCTACACCTCATACGCTACGAAACACAGCGATTCGAAATTCAACAATAATTTCTTCGAGCGAAAACTGAAGGTCGCGGCGACCACTAGAAATTTCAACACGATGTCTCGCTGCGTTCAATTAAGCGCCTAGGCGATGCGCCCACGACGCCAAACTTTGTCTTGAAGGGGGTATGGAATTATAGGCGACCGGCTTGACGCGGTCGACCATTGCGTTTTGAAGATATCCAAACCATTCTCGCTCAAATGCCAGACAGATAGGAGATGGGTTATGGCAACTCAGTACTACGCGGCGACAAGCCTTGACGGCTTTATAGCAACTGAAGATGATTCTCTGGACTGGCTTTTCCCTCTCGGAGATTTGAATAGTTCCAGCTATCCAGAGTTCATATTGGAAGTTGGGGCCTTGGCTATGGGGGCGGCGACCTATGAATGGATGATGCGCAACGCGGATAAAGTGGCTGAAGAGGTGGGCTCGCCTTGGCCATACACGCAGCCAGCATGGATCTTCTCTCACCGCAAGCTGCCAGCCATGAGTGGCGCAAACATCCGGTTCGTCAATGGCGATGTGCGCCAGGTTCATGCGGAAATGCAAACGGCCGCTGGCGGCAAGAACATCTGGATCGTTGGAGGCGGTGATCTCGCGGGACAGTTTTACGACGCTGGTTTGCTAGACGAACTCATCGTCCAGGTTGGCTCGGTCACCTTGGGCAAGGGCAAACCGCTGTTTCCTCGACGGCTGACCGCACCGCAGCTGCGACTCACCTCGGTACAGCAGATCGGATCCGGCTTTGCCGAACTGCGATATCAGGTTCCGCGCGGCAAGGCCGCAGGCATTGCTTGACCCTTCGATTTTCCCTCGATTTTCAGGTCTGCCATGTCCAAACGAGCGATCAATCTGCGCGAAAAATTCGCCAAGTTCTCGGAGCATTGGTCGCCCCGGGTCGTGGCCGAAATGAACGACTACCAGTTCAAGCTGGTCAAGTTGCTGGGTGAGTTTGTCTGGCACTCGCACCCGGATACCGATGAAGTGTTCATCGTCCTCGAGGGGGCCATGACGCTGGAGTTCAGGGACGAGCTCATACCCCTTGCCGCGGGCGAGATGTACGTTGTTCCCAAGGGCGTCGAGCACCGCCCCGTGGCGCTGCAGGAGTGTCACGTCATGCTGGTGGAGCCACGCGGCGTGCTCAATACCGGAGATGCAGGCGATGCGTATACCGCGCCAAACGATGTCTGGGTTTAGCAAAGCCCACCGTTCGACGTCCTTTACACCCAAGGCTTCTCCGGTCAACACTGATCGACTTTGAGCAGTCTGCTTGTCGAGGGCGCTCGGGCGGAGCGGAAAAGAAAAGGGGCGCAGCCGCGCCCCTTTCAGCTTCAAAACCCGCGTTTCTCGATCAGTTCGCCTCGACCTTGGCCACACCCTTGTCGAATTTCACGGTCGCATCCAGGAAACGGACGTCCTTGTAGCCGGCATTGCTGAGCTGGTGGTAGGCCATTTCGGCCCGCACGCCGCCGGCGCAGTGGACCACAACGGGCTGGTCGCGCGAGATCTCGGCCATGCGGTCGTCGAACTGGTCGTGGGCGATCCACTTCACGCCGGGGTAGGCGCCGGTATCGACTTCCTTCTTCGAACGCAGGTCGACCACCTGGGTCTTGCCCGGCTCCTTGCCCAACTTGTTGAAGTCTTCAACCGAAATCGTCTTGGTGGGCGACTTCACGCTGCGGGCGACCACGGCGGTGGCCCATTTCACTCCCTTCTTTTCGACGTATTCGATCGAAACGTTCTGGCCGCGGCCGAGCGTACGCAGGTAGGCGACCTTCTGCGGCTTGTCCATCTCGTAGACGCGCAGGGTTTCGGGGTTGAAGCGGATCACTTCCGAGCGGCCGTTGGGGAAATGGACCAGCATCGACGAACTGACCATCGCCACGCTGTTGAAGTCGCCGGCGACGAGTTTCGCCGCGGGAGCGGTCTGGGCGGCGGGGGCGGCCGGCGTCTGGGCATAAGCCGAACCGAAAGCGAGGGCAAGCGCGGTGAGGACGGAAAGCGAAACGGTTCTCATGGTGTGCCTTTCAGGGGATTAGGACTTCATAAATGGCGCGGCGAGGGCCGCGCCGGGTTTTCTGGCTAGGGTCTCAGGTGAGGTAGAAGACTCGCGGTTTGGTGCCGGCCTCGGGTTTGAGGGTCTTGTTCTTGCGGCGGGCAAGCAGTTGGCGGATCTCGCTCTTGGGGTCGTCGAGATCGCCCACCAGCATGGCGCGGCTGGGGCAGACCTCGACGCAGGCGGGCAGCTTGCCTTCCTTCAGGCGGTGGACGCAGAAGGTGCATTTGTCGGCTACGCCGGTCGCCGCGTTCATGAAACGCGCTCCGTAAGGGCAGGCCGACACGCACAGGCCGCACTTGATGCATTGCTCCTCGTGCACCAGCACCAGCTTGCCGAAGTCGCTGACGTGGCTCGCCCCCACCGGGCAGACCGGAACGCAGGGCGGCTTGTCGCACTGGTTGCAGCGCTCGGAGCGGATCTCCACCCCCACCTTCGGGAACTTGCCGGTTTCGGTGGTGGTGACCCAGTCGCGCCGCTGGCCAAGAGGAACCTGATTTTCGGTCTGACAAGCAACCACGCAGTTCATGCAGCCGACGCACTTGCGGGTATCAATGACCATGCCGAGTTTCATCTCAGGCTCCCTTCACGACGGCGACGAAGTTGGTGTGGATGCTGGTGCCGCCCATCAGGGGATCGGTCTTGTAACGGGTATTGAGTTGCGAGGCCGAGGCTCCTTTCTTGAAGCTGAGCGGCTGCGACTTCGCCAGGCGGCCAAAGCCGTAGACCATGTAGACAC
>JAEZVV010000186.1 GCA_023443095.1 Pseudomonadota bacterium | reverse complement strand
CCTGGGCCGCGTCTAGCCAGCCGGTGAGATACCACCATTCGATGCGGAACTCGGGATGGGCTCCGAGGTCGCGCGGAAAGACCAGGGCGCGAGGCGAAACCGGCGGGTAGTCGGCAGCGGCCGCGCGGGCAGCGGGGGCGGCGAGTGCGGCAAGCAGCAGTCGGCGGCGAAGGGTCGAGGTCATGGCGGCGGAGTGCGGCTGGCGGCTGTTATGCCGCGGGTTGCGGCGGATCCTGGCGAGGCGAGGCCAGAGCCTCGGCGATTGTCTCAGGCTCGGAGGCGGGCGGATGAATGGGCGCGGTCGTACTCCCGAGGCGGGCTTGCGGCATGGGCGCCCGGACTCGGCAGCTCTCCCGGGCGGGGCAGGCGGAGCCGCCTATCGTGACTCTTCCAGTGGCGCGGCGGGCAAGCACCGCCCGCGCAGCGGGAACGCCGCCGGCCTGAGGCCGTCGCCGGCGAGTTGACATCCGGTGGCCTCGTGTTCTGGGAGATTCTCATGGCGACTTTTATTGCGCTCTCGAGTTTTACCGATCAGGGTATCCGCAGTGTCAAGGACACGACCAAACGTGCCGATGCCGTGCGCGAACTGGCGCGCAAGTTCGGCGCCGAGATGAGCCAGATCTACTGGACCATCGGCGAATACGATCTGGTCGTGGTCATCAATGCTCCCGACGACGAATCTGCCACCGCATTTGCTCTGGCTATCGGTGCCGCGGGCAATGTCCGCACTCGCACCCTGAGGGCTTTCAGCGAACCGGAGATGAAAACCATCCTGGCCAAGCTGGCGTAGTCGGTTTCAAGGACAAGCCAGATCCGGTTCCGGGCGGCTTCCCCGCCCAGCGGCAGCAGCCCCAGGCTGCGCGAGCGCTGACTTCGGGACGACGGCTTGCGCCCCGAGGCGGCGCAAGCCGTTTCCTCTCAGAGCCCTGCCGCAGCAGCACTACCAGTCTTCCCTCACCGCCAACACTGCTTCGCGTGCGGTGGCGCGGCGCCCGGCGAATACCGCCGTCAGGCTGGCGGCGGCCACCAGGGCGGCGATCAGGCCGGCGATCAGGCCCTGCGGCACATGGAAGCCCATGGTCCAGTGGAAGGACTGAGGGTTGACCACGCCGATCAGGATGAGGGCGATCACCAGGCCTGTGGCGAGGCCCACGGCGATCGCCAGCAGGGTGATCAGCAGACCTTCCCAGCCCAGCAGGCGCAGGATCTCGCCGCGCGTGAGGCCGAGGTGGCGCAACATGCCGAACTCGCGGGCGCGGGCGATCGCCTGCGCCGAAAACGTGGCGGCAATGCCGGTGAGTCCGATCACGATCGCTGCCACCTCCAGCAGATAGGTCACGGCAAAACTGCGGTCGAAGATCTCGAGGCTGGCCTGGCGGATGTCGCCGGGCTGGATGAACTCGGTGCTGCGGGCGTCGAGCTGGGGCAGCAGCTCGGCGGCAAGCCGGGGCGCGCTCCAGCCGGGCGCGAGCCAGATCGCCGCATCGCTCACCTGAGTGTCGCCGGTGATGGCCTGGTAGTCGCTGTCTCGCATCGCGATCGCGCCGTATTGGCGAGCGTAGTCGCGCCAAACGCCTTGCACCGTAAACCGGTGCCAGCGGCCCGCCAGCGGCAGCTCGATCACCTGCCCGGGCGTCGTGCCGTACAACGCAACCACGGCTTCGGAGACCCACACCGGCGGCGGCCCGCTGGGCTGCCACGGCAGGCTGTCGCCGGCCAGCGGAAAGGTCTTGGCCGGGTCGGCCGCGTCGATGTTGCGCACGATCAGGGTGATCGCAGCGCGGTCCGGGACTAGCTGCAGCTTGGCGAAGCGGGTGAGGTCGATCCGGGCCACGCCCGGATGCTGGCGCAGGGTGGCGAGGTCGCGCTCGCTGAAAAAACCGCTCGATCCGGCCGGCGCGGCGCGGGCGTAGAGCTCGGCCGGCAGGACGCGGCCGAGCCAGTCGTCGACCGAATGGCGAAAGCTCGCCACCATGGTGGCCATGGCCACCATCAGGGCGAAACTGGCGACGATGCCGGCCATGCCGATGGCGGCGAAACCCGGTGCCTGCGCCAGGCGGGTGAGGGCGAGCCAGAGCACGGGTGCACGCCGGATGAGGGTGCCGCGTTCGAGATCGCGGGCGAGCGGCACAAAAACCGCGCGGGCGAGCGCCGGCTGCAGGGCGATGGCGCCGACCAGCAAGGCAACGATCGCGAGGTAGCCCGCGAGCGGAATGCCGCCGAGAGCGGGCAGCCAGACCAGCACCGCGGCCAGCGTTATCAAGGCCAGGCCGATTTTCGGATGGCTGAACGAACGCAGGGCATCACCTTCGGTTCCGGCCTTGAGCGCCGCAGCGGGCGGGGTGTCGGCGGCCTCGCGGGCGGGCACCAGGCTGCCCGCGATCGCTGCGGCAAGGCCTAGCCCGAAAAAGAGCGCGGCGGCCGGGGCGTCGACCTGAAGCGAAGGCGAGACGCCGGTGAAAAAGCCGCCGCCCAGGTCGCCGCCCAACAGGGTCAGCGCGGCCTGAGCCGCGAGCAGTCCGCCAGCGATGCCGATCAGACTGCCGAGACAGCCGACGGCGGCCGCCTCGAGCAGCAGCAGGCGCAGCAGCTCGCCCCGGGTCAGGCCCATCACGCGCAGGAAGGCGAGCTGGGGGCGGCGGGCTACGGTGGCCTGGGCCTGCAGAGAAAACACCAGGAAGGCGCCCGTGAACAGAGCCACCATCGCCAGTACGTTGAGGTTGACCCGGTAGGCGCGCGAGAGGTTGGAGACCCTCGTGCTGCGGGCGTCGGCGCCTTCGAGCGTGACGCCCGCGGGCAGCTCGAGTTCGCGTCCGAGGCGGATCGGATCGGCGCCGGCGGCGAGCTTGAGGTCGATGCGCGTGAGCCGGCCCAGCCGCTCGAAATGCGACTGGGCAAAGGCGATGTCGATCACCGCCACCACTTCGCCGGCGCGAGCGCCGGGCACGGTGCCGGCTACCGGAATGGCGACCGCGCGGCCGCCGGCCTGCACCTGCAGCGTATCGCCGGGCCGGACCTTGAAGCGCTCAAGCGCGGCGGGCGAGAGGTAGAGGCCGTCGTCGAACACGGCGTTGCGGCCGGCTCCATCGGGCGGGCGCGGCAACAGGCTGGCGCCGAGCGGTGCCGCGCGCAGGATGTCGAGTCCGAGCAGGGGCAGCAGGCTGTCGCGTTCGTGCGTCAGATCGCGCGGGGCGCCGACCACGACCGCGTCGACCTCGAGCACGGGGCTGGCGATCTCGACCAGCGGATGGACCAGGACGCGGGCATAAACACTTTCGTCGAAACCTTCGCGGGGGCCGGCAATAGCCGCATCGGCCTGTCCGGTCACGTGGCGCACCGCGGTCGCGAACTCGGCCAGGGCGGACGAGTTGATCAGGTGCACCGCGTAACCGAGGGCGACGCCAAGCCCGATCGCGATCACCTGCACCACCAGCCGCAGCGGGTGCTGGCGCGCCTGTCCGCCGACCACGTGCCAGAGCAGCCAAGGGGTCATTTCTCAGCCCTGCGGCACCAGGCGGCCGTGGACGAGCCGCAGGACGCGGTCGGCTGCGGTCGCCGCCGCCTCGGAGTGGGTGACCAGAACGCCGCCGGCGCGGCGGGCGCGGATCTCCCGCAGCAGCAGCGCCAGTACTTCGGCCGCCGTGTCAGGGTCGAGGTTGCCGGTTGGTTCGTCGGCGAGCACGACGGTGGGACGATGGACCAGGGCGCGTGCGACGGCGACCCGCTGCATCTCTCCGCCGGACAGCTCGGCCGGCATCGAAGCCGAGCGATCGGCCAATCCCACCGCCGCAAGCAGTTCGCTCGAGCGCTGCTGCCGCTGCGCGGCAACCACGCCGGTCAACACCAGCGGCAGCTCGATGTTCTGCGCCACCGTCAGGTGCGGCAGGATGTGGAAGGACTGGAACACGAAACCGACCCGGTCGCGCCGCAGGCGGGTGCGGGCGTCGTCGTCGAGTTCGCCGAGTGCGGTACCGGCGATCCGGACCTGGCCGCGATCGGCGAGGTCGAGCCCGGCAATCAGGTTGAGCAGGGTCGACTTGCCCGAGCCTGATTCGCCGACGATGGCGACCACTTCGCCGGGGGCGACGCAGAACTCGGCGCCATCGAGGACGCGGCGGGCGCCGAAATGTTTGCTCAGAGCGGTGACGGCGAGGGCGGGAGCGGATGCCATGGGCCGATTGTAGAGAGGCCATCGTTAGAATCCCGGATCTCGCAACCGATGTTTCAAGGCTTCCATGTCTTCCGTGACCGCCGCCGATATCCGCGATGCCGCCCAGCGCCTGGCCGGCCAGGTCGAGAACACGCCCTGCCTGCATTCGCGCACCCTGTCGGCCATCACCGGCGCCGAGGTCTGGCTCAAGTTCGAGAACCTGCAGTTCACCGCCAGCTTCAAGGAGCGCGGCGCCCTCAACCGCCTGCTCGCGCTCACCGACGAGGAGCGCCAGCGCGGGGTGATCGCGGTGTCGGCCGGCAACCATGCTCAAGGCGTGGCGTACCACTCGCAGCGGTTGGGGATCCCGGCCGTGATCGTGATGCCGCGTTTTACGCCGACGGTGAAGGTCGAGCGCACGCGCGGCTTTGGCGCCGAAGTGATCCTCACCGGCGAGACCTTCGACGAGGCGCGGCTGGAGGCGGGCCGCATCGCCGGGCAGCGCGGGCTGAGCATGGTCCACCCCTACGATGACGAGCGGGTGATTGCGGGCCAGGGCACGATCGGGCTCGAGATGCTGGCCGCCGTGCCGCAGCTCGACACCCTGGTGGTGGCGGTGGGCGGTGGCGGCATGATCTCGGGCATCGCCACGGCGGCCAGGGCGATCAAGCCGGAGATCGAGATCGTCGGGGTGCAGGTCGAGCATTTCCCGGCGGTCTACGCCGCCTTCAAGCGGCTCGAGCTGCCGTCGGCGCAGGCGACCCTGGCCGAAGGCATTGCGGTCAAGCAACCGGGCGAGCTGACCGTGCCGATCGTGCGCGAACGAGTCGACGACATGGTGCTGGTGTCCGAAGGCGACATCGAACAAGCCATCGTCATGTTGCTCGAGATCGAAAAAACCGTCGTCGAAGGTGCGGGGGCGGCAGGCCTGGCGGCTTTGCTGCGCCACCCCGAGCGCTTCCGCGGCAAGCAGGTCGGGCTGATTCTGTGCGGTGGCAACATCAACCCGATGATGCTGGCCGAAATCATCGAACGCGGCATGGTGCGTGCCGGGCGGCTGGCACGCATCCGCGTCCACACCCGCGACATCCCGGGCGAACTCGGCCGGGCCGCGACCCTGATCGCCGATGTCGGTGCCAACATCGAGGAAGTGGGTCACCAGCGCGCCTTCACCACCCTGCCGGCGCAAAACGCGGAACTCGAGTTCGTGTTGCAGACCCGGGGCCCGGAGCACATCGAACAGGTCCTCGCAGTCCTGCGCAACGCCGGCATGTGGGCGCAGGCGAGCCCGTTCCGCTGAAGCGCGCTGCTCGGGCTGCGGTCCGGTCCGTGCACTGAGCCACCGTTGCGTGGCGGCCAGTGACTTCCCGGGCATTCGATCCAGGTCAAGCCGGCCGGCGATTGCGCCGGCGGCTGCGTCCATTGCTTGCCGCAAGTCATGTTTGCTTGCAAGCGCGTAATTACCCTCGTCCGAGTCGTTGAAGTCAGTCTCGCAAACGAGGAAGCAAGATGAGCAATTCCAGTATCCGGGCCAAGTCAGCCAAGACACCGCGGCAAGGTGCCCAGGGCGCCGGGTGCTCGCGCCACGCCGCCGCTGCGGCGTACCTAGCGTCCGATCCGCGTCGGGGAGAGGCCAGCCTGGCGCCGACGCCCGAGATCTTGGGCCAGCTGATCGCCGAAGTGCCAAGCGGCCGCGTCATCACGCTGGCGCAGCTGGCCGAGCAGCTCAAGCAGCGCTGCGGCGGCGAACCCGTGGCCGAGCGCACCCTGCTCGAGGCCCTGCGCCGGCTGGAGCGGATGACGGTCGAGGTGCTCGAGCAGGAGCGTGAACCCGAGGTGTCGCTGTGGCGCTTGCTGCGCGACGACGGCACGGTCGATCCGGCGTCGGCGTTGCCGCCGCGCTACTCGGCCGCCCGCTTGCGGGCGGAAGGGCACCGGGTGACCTGGGACGACGGCTGCTGGAAGGTGCTCGACAGCGTGGACGTGCACTAGCGGCCGCGGTCCGTACAAACAAAAAGAGCTTCTCGAAGAGAAGCTCTTTTTCGCAGTGGGACGCGCTAGGCGTCCCGCTGGCCACACTTATTCGCCGAGGGGGCGGATCATCGCGGCTTGCGGGCCCTTGTCGCCCTGCTTGACGCTGAATTCAACGCGCTCGCCTTCCTTCAGGCTCTTGAAGCCCTTGGTCTGGATTTCGGAGAAGTGGGCAAAGAGGTCAGCGCTGCCATCGTCAGGCTTGATGAAGCCGAAGCCTTTGGAGTCATTGAACCACTTGACGGTACCGGTTGCCATGCAACGTTCCTTGAGAAATAAATTTTTGGCGTGACACCACGCCGGATTGCAGACGATCAGGAAACGCTTGCCTGGGATGACCGGCCACACGGTCGGTGCCGGGAGACCTGGGAAATTGCGAACCTTAGACGCTGTCGCCGCGCAATATACACGAAGGAAAATGGGTTTGAAAGCCAGTTTTCCAGAGTGTCAACTCCAATTAACTCTAGTCTTTCGCTAGGGTATCGCCGCGCGCCTCGCGGTCGCGTCTGAGGTTTTCTTCAAGCTCGCGGCGGCCGCTGCGATAGATGTCGAGGCGTGCCTTTTCGTCGTCGAAATGGCGGCTCATCGCGGCCATGGTGCGCAGGTTGTGGCGACGGAAGATGTCGGCGAGTTCGCGCGCCTCGTAAGCGCCCAAGCCCAGCACTTGCAGCACCTGCCGTCCCGAGCGCAGCGCGGACTCGAACGTTTCGCGCTCGATCAGGGTGACGCCGCGCTGCATGAGTTCGAGCGCGTGGCGGACGTTGCGTGCGCGGACGACCAGGGTGAGGTGGGGGAAGTGTTCGCGTGCGCGGTCGACCAGTTCGAGGCTGTCTTCGACCCCATCGATGGCGACCACCAGCACCCGGGCGTGTGCCGCGGCAGCCGCCTCGAGCAGGTCGAGCCGGGTCGCGTCGCCGTAATAGACCTTGAAATCGAGCTTGCGCGAGAGGTCGACCTGGTCCGGGTCGTGATCGATCACGGTGGCGCTGATGCCTTGAGCGAACAGCAGACGGCCGACGATCTGGCCGTAGCGGCCGAAGCCCGCGATGATCACCGGCGCGTGTTCGCCGTCGGGGGTGTCGGCCTGGCGCTGTTCCTTGGCCTGGCGGCCGGTCCAGCGTTCGGCCAGGCCGACGAGTACCGGCGCCAGGCCCATCGAAATTGCGATGGCCGCCACCAGAAGTTCGCGCCACTGACCCGGCAGCAGTTGCGCGGTGGCGGCAAGCGCAATCAACACGAAGCCGACCTCGCCCCCCTGCGACAGCAGCGCCGAAAACAGCCAGCGGTCGGCGCGCGCGACGCCGACCCGCGGCGCGATGGCCACCAGAACCGCAGTTTTGATCACCAGCAGTCCCAGCACCAGCGCCGCGAGCAGGAGCGGTTCGTGCGCCAGCAGCGCAAGGTCGACCGCCATCCCGACCGAGATAAAAAAAAGCCCGAGCAGCAGGCCTTTGAACGGCGCGATGTCGGCCTGCAGCAGATGGCGGTATTCGGAGCTGGCGAGCAAGACGCCGGCGAGGAAGGCGCCGAGCGCCATCGACAGGCCGGCTGTCGCCATCAGCCAAGCGATGCCGATCACCAGGAGCAGGGCAAACGCGGTGAAGATCTCGCGCACCTGGCTCTCGACGATGCGGCGGATCAACGGACGGGTCAGAAATCGACCGATCACGATCACCCCGGCGATCGCGACCAGCGCCCGCAGCGCCTGCTGCCATACCGGGTCTTCGCTCGCGCCTGGACCGAGCAAGGGCACCACCGTCATCAGCGGGATCGCCGCCAAGTCCTGAAAAAGGAGGATGGAAAAACCGGCGCGGCCCACCGGCGCCCCCATCAGGTTGCGTTCGCTCATCATCTGGATCGCCATCGCGGTCGAGCTGTCGGCCAGCGCCAGACCGGCGACCACCGCCGCCGGCCAGGGCAGGCCCAGCGCGGTCAGGCCGAGGGCGAGCGGCAGCGCGCAGGCGAACCATTGCCAGGCGCCGCCGCCGAATACGGCGCCGCGCATCTGCCACAGCCGTTTGAGATCGAGCTCGAGGCCGACCAGAAACAGCATCAGGACCACACCGAACTCGGCGAAATGCATGATCGATTCGACATCGGTCACCAGCCGCAGGCCGAAGGGGCCGACCAGCACTCCCGCGATTAGGTAGCCGAGCACCGACCCGAGCTTGGCGCGAGTGGCGAGAGGCACCAGGATCACCGCCGCGGCGAGCGCGAGCAGGGCGCTGCGCAGCAGTTGCGAGTCCTCAGCCACGGTCTGTCGCCCACTCGATTAAGCGCTGGCGAACGGCGAGGCCAGCCGCTTGCCACTGCTCGCGGCTGGCCTCGCCGGCGAGACGGATCGCCTGCGGCGCCAACCAGTTCATACCGCAGAAGAGGGCGGTGCGGCGGATGGCCGGTTCGAACTCGGAAAACGCCTCCCCGATCGGCTCGCTGGCGGAACCGTTGCTGAACGGCGCGCCGGCGGTGGGAACCCACAAGCAGTCCTTGCCGGCCAGGGCCTTGCCGCTCGCGCCGTAGGCCCAGCCGGCGCCGAGCACGGTGTCGAACCAGAGTTTGAGCAGGCCGGGCACGTTGTACCAGTCGAGCGGATGCAGCCAGACCACGAGCCGGCTTGCCAGCAAAGCGGTCCGTTCGGCCTCGATGTCGATGGCGAAGTCGGGGTAGAGCTCGTAGAGCGCCCGGAGCTCGAGGCCGGGCTGTCCGGAAACGGCGTCGATCACGGCGCGGCAGGCGCGTGACCGGCGCAGGTAGGGGTGGGCGAGGATCAGGGCGATCATGTCGCGCTTCTACCGGTGCCCCCGGACGCTGACAAGGGTGCATGACAGGGGGCCGCCCCGCGGCGGGTGGCCGCGTTGCCAGCAGCGCGTCGAATTTTTGACTAGATTGCCGCTCTCCATGAAAACTAGTCCCCCGCTTCTTGGCCGCCACACCTGGTTCGACGACGTCCAGGCCATCGTCACCGCGACCCTGCTGATTGCGCTCGGTCTCGTGTTCTACCAGCGCGCCGGCCTGTTGGCGGGCGGCACGGTGGGCATCTCCTTCCTGATCCATTACGCCACCGGCTGGAACTTCGGCGGGGTGTTGTTTGTGGTCAACCTGCCCTTCTACCTGCTCGCCGCGCGGGTGATGGACCTGCGTTTCACGATCAAGACCTTCCTTGCCGTGGCGCTGCTCTCGGTGTTTTCGGAAAGCCTGCCGAGCGTGGTGACGGTGGCCGCGATCAATCCCGCCTTCGCCGCCGTGATGGGCGGCTTCCTGATCGGCATCGGGCTGCTGATCCTGTTCCGCCACCGCGCCAGCCTGGGCGGGCTCGGAGTGGTGGTGCTGTGGTTGCAGAAGACCCGCGGCTGGCCCGCCGGCCGGGTTCAGATGGCCTTCGACGTGGCGATCGTCGCTGCGGCTTTTGCCGTGGTCAGCCCGTGGCTGGTGGCGGTGTCGGTGCTGGGGGCCTTGGCGCTCAACTTCATCATCGCGGTCAACCACAAGCCCGGCCGCTACCTCGGTATCTGACTAGCCGCTGCGGTCGGCCGGCAGCGAGCAAAAGCCGTAGGCGCGCGCGTCGAGAGCGGCGTTGAACCGTGCCGACAGGTTCTGGAACGCGATTAGCGCGGTCAGTTCCGCCGTGGCGTCTTCGCCCCAGGCGCGGCGCACGCGTTCGAACAAGGCGTCGCTCACTACCGGCGGGGTGGCGGTGACGGCTTCGGCATAGGCGAGGGCGGCGCGTTCGGCTTCGCCGAGCGCGGGGTCGGTCTCCCATTCGCTGGCCCGTTGCAGCAGGTCGAGATCGCCACCGGCGTCGCGGAAGAAGGCCGAGTTCATGTCGATGCAGAACTCGCAGCCCGTGAGCTGCGACACCCGCACCGACACCAGGGCGCGCAGCCGTGGCGGCAGGGGCGAGGCGCGTCGACGCAAGGCACCGAACATCGCCATGAAGGCGAGAAAGACGCGCGGCACTCGCGCCCAGAGCAGGGTGGGTTCGAGCGGCGCGCCGTGTTTGCGCGCACGGGCGGCGAGCCAAATGCGCAAATACCAGGGGGCAGTGGTGGCAGGCAGTCGCATCGTGTCGGGGGCATGAATTCGGGCCGGGCATGAGAACCCGTGCCGATTCCCGGCGGCTTGATTCATCGCAAACGCGGGCGGGCGTGGCCTGAGAACATCGGCACCCTCTCCTTGCCGCGCCCGGCCATCTGTGCCGCGCGCGGCTTTTTCTGTCCCAGGAAACACACCCATGAAAACGATGCTCTCCCGCTTTCTGACTCTGGCCGTTGCCGCCGTCGCTGCCTTCGGAGGCCTGCTGCCGCAGGTCGCCAGTGCGCAGGACAAGGATTCGGCGCTGGTGATCAACCTGACCTCGGCCGATCCCTGGCGCGCCTCGATGGCCGCTTTTGTCGGTACCAACTTCGCCCTCAAGCAAGGCGTCAAGGACGTGGTGATTTTCGCCAACGTCGACGGCGTGAAAGTGTTCGACAAGGCCTACGGCGCCGAGACCATCGCGACCGGCAAGTTCGACCAGCCGGTGCAGACGATGATGGCCCAGTTCATGGCCGCCGGCGGCAAAGTCCTGGTGTGCCTGGTGTGCATCAAGGCGCTCGACATTCCCGAGGCCAACCTGATCGCCGGCGCTGACGTCCTGCGCCGCCCCTCGACCCTCAACGATGTGATGTTCCGTCCGGGCGCCAAGACCCTGAGCTGGTAATCGCTGACGCGCGCCCCGGTCCCGCGCCGCGCGAGCGGCCCTGTTAGGGTGGCGCTGGCGACGCCGGGGCGCCGCGACCGGGAGGGCTGGCCAAATGGCACATCTGTTTTACATGCTTGACGAGCGCGAACTGCAGTTCGAGGCGATCCGTGCCCAAGGCGCGGGCGGGCAGAACGTCAACAAGGTCGCCAGCGCGGTCCAGCTTCGTTTCGACATCCGGGCTTCGTCGCTGCCGGAGCGGGTCAAGGAGCGGCTGCTCGCCCGCCCCGACCGTCGCATCACCGAAACCGGGGTGGTGGTGATCAAGGCGCAGACCCACCGCACCCAGGACCGCAATCGAGCCGAGGCCATCGCCCGCCTGCGCGAACTGATATCCGCCGCCGCCTTCGTGCCGCGGGCTAGGATCGAGACCAAACCGACCCGGGCCTCGCAGCGGCGGCGGGTCGAAGGCAAGCTGGCCCGGGGCGAGATCAAACAGGGGCGGGGCCGAGTGCGAGAAGATTGAGGCTGGCTACTCTCGGATCTGCCCCATGAATCTCGAATCCCTGCCCACCCCCTGCCTGGTGCTTGACCAGGACAAGATGGACGCCAACATCGCGCGCATGAAAACGCGAGTGGCCGCACTCGGTGCCTCTTTCCGGCCCCACCTCAAGACCGGCAAATGCATCGAGGTCGCGCGCCGCATGATGAGCTCCGACGCCGGCCCGGCGACGGTCTCGACCCTCAAGGAAGCGGAGCAGTTTTTCGCCGCCGGCGTCACCGACCTGCTGTACGCAGTCGGCATCGCCCCCGCCAAGCTGGACCAGGTCGCCGAGCTGCGCACCCGCGGCTGCGAGCTGAAGATCATCCTCGACAACGTCGAAGCGGCTCGGGCTCTCAGCGCTTTCTGCTCCGAGCGCGGGATCGAGATCCCGGTGCTGATCGAAATCGACAGCGACGGCCACCGCAGCGGGATCGAGCCCGAATCGCCGCTCCTGCTCGAGGTCGCGGCCGCACTCACCGGCGGTGCCCGCCTGCTGGGCGTGATGACCCACGCCGGCGGTTCGTATGATCAGCGCTCGGTCGAGGCGATCCGCCGTGCCGCCGAAGTCGAGCGGCTGGCCGTCGTGCGTGCGGCCGAACGCCTGCGGGCCGCCGGCCACGAGGCGAGCGTGGTGAGCGTGGGCTCGACCCCCACCGCCACTTTCGCCGACACGCTCAGCGGCGTGACCGAGGTGCGCACCGGCGTCTTCGTGTTCCAGGACCTGGTGATGGCCGGGCTGGGCGTGTGCCGGGTCGAAGACCTGGCCTTGTCGCTGCTGGTCACCGTGATCGGCCACCAGAAGGAGCGCAACTGGGTCATCACCGACGGCGGCTGGATGGCCAGTTCGCGCGACCGCGGTACCGCGGCGCAGCCGGTCGACCAGGGCTACGGCCTGGTGTGCGACCTCGACGGTGTTGCGATGCAAGACTTCATCGTTTTCGGCGCCAATCAGGAGCACGGCATCGTCGCCCGGCGCGACGGCGGTCCCATCGACTGGGCGCGCTTTCCCATTGGCGCGCGGCTGCGCATCCTGCCCAACCATGCCTGCGCGACGGCGGCCCAGCATTCCCACTACCACGTCGTGGCGGGGACGCGGGACGTGTGCGCGACCTGGCAACGCTTCGGAGGCTGGTGAACATGATCGAGATGCTCGAACCCGCGGGCATGGCGGCGCCCGGCGGCCATTACAGCCACGCCGTGGTCCACGGCGGCCTGGTCTATGTCTCGGGCCAGCTGCCGATCGCCGCTGGCGGTCCGCTGCCGGCCGACAGCTCGCTCGAGGCCCAGGCTCTGCAGGTGATGACCAACGTCCGGATCGCGCTCGAAGCGTCGGGCTCCTCGCTCGAGCGGGTGCTCAAGTCCACGATCTACGTGGCGGACATCGCCGACTGGCCCGAGATCAACCGGATCTACGCCCAGGTCTTCGGTAGCCACCGCCCGGCCCGCGCCGTGGTGCCGGTGCCCGAGCTGCATTACGGCTACAAGCTGGAAATGGAAGTGGTCGCGGCGGTCCGGGCGTAAGCGGCCGCCTTCGTCGGCTGCCTGCCGGTTTGGTCGGCGTCAGCCGGGTTTGACGCCGCCCGGCGCGTTTTATTGCAGTTCATCGCACCGTCGGCGCGCGCCATCGCATGGGGGTGGTG
>JAEZVV010000072.1 GCA_023443095.1 Pseudomonadota bacterium | reverse complement strand
GGAATCGAACCCAAGGCCCTGGCCGCCGCGCTCGGGGTCCTGGCGCCCGAAGGCCTGATCTACCTGGAGTCGCCCGAGGTTTTCAGCGCCGAATCCGCTGCCGCTGCCGGATTGGAAATCCTTCGTCAAGACCGTGCCGGCCGCGTAGCTTTTCATTTGCTGCGCCGCGCCAACCCATGAATAATCGCCCCGCGCGCCCCGGCGGCGCCCAACAAACCAATAACCTCCGCCGGTACACAGGAGTTGCGCGATGGTCATAGCGGTCTACCCGGGAACCTTCGATCCGCTCACCCGTGGGCACGAGGATCTGGTCCGTCGGGCTTCGGGACTTTTTTCCAAGCTGGTGGTCGGTGTGGCCGACAGCCGCAACAAGAAGCCGTTTTTCTCGCTCGACGAACGCATCGGCATCGCACGCGAGGTGCTGTCGCATTACCCCAACGTCGAAGTCGCCGGTTTCCGCGGCCTGCTGAAGGACTTCGTGCGCGAGCAGAACGCCCGCGTGATCGTGCGCGGCCTGCGCGCCGTCAGTGATTTCGAGTACGAGTTCCAGATGGCCGGCATGAACCGTTACCTGCTGCCCGATGTCGAAACCATGTTCCTGACGCCGAGCGACCAGTACCAGTTCATCAGCGGCACCATCGTTCGCGAAATCGCCGTGATGGGCGGCGACGTCAGCAAGTTCGTTTTCCCCTCGGTCGAGCGCTGGCTCAAGCTCAAGGTCGAGGCCATGGGCGGACCGTTCAAGGATTGAGGTTTTGACGTGGCGCTTCTGATCACCGACGAATGCATCAATTGCGACGTGTGCGAGCCCGAGTGCCCGAACGACGCGATTGCCCTGGGTGAGGAGCACTACGACATCGACCCGGCCAAATGCACCGAATGCGTCGGCCACTTCAACGAGCCGCAGTGCCGGGCGCTCTGCCCGGTCGACTGCATCCCGCTCAACCCCGCCTGGGTGGAAAGCCGCGACGAGCTGATGGAAAAATACCGCCGGCTGCAGGAGAAACTCGCGGCCGCGTCGAGCAAGGCGGCGTGAGCCGCTCCTGCCAGCCAACCCGGGCATGAACCAGCGGTCCGAGTCGCCGCGCGATTCCCGCCTCGACGCCTTACGGGCGCTCGCTCTCGCCGGCATCCTTCAGGTCAACATCCAGTCCTTCGTGTGGAGCGCGGGCAACCCGCTCGGCTACCTCGCGCCCGATGCCGGCTTGGCCGACCTGCTCGTCTATTTCCTGCTCGGCTTGCTGGTCGAATACAAGTTCATGCCGATCTTCGCCCTGCTGTTCGGCGCGGGTTTCGGTTTCCTGTGGGACAAGCTCGAGGCGAAGGGGCTTGATGCACCGGCCGTGATGCGGCGGCGCTTTTCCTTCCTGCTGGTGTTCGGCCTGGCTCACGGCCTGCTGCTGTATTACGGCGACATCACCAATCTGTACGCCCTGCTCGGCTTCCTTCTGCTGCGCCACGCGCGCTCCAGCCCCGAGCAGCTGGCGCTCTCGGTCCGGCGCTGGTGGTTGTTTGCTCTGGCGACAACGGTACTGCTGGCGGCGTTGTCGATGCTGGTCTTCGGTCCCGCTGCGCCCGACGAGGAGCAGGCGCAGGCGATGCTGGCGTCCTTCCATATTTACACGACGGCGGGCTACCTCGAGCAGCTGCACACACGCGCGCTCGACTTCCTGATGCTGGTCCTGTCGGTCTGGCTCGGCGGCCAGTGGATCGCCACTCTGGCGCTGATGCTCACCGGACTTTACGCGCAGCGCGCCGGCTGGCTGTCGCTCGCGGCTCACTCCACGGTTTGGCGCCGCATGCTCTGGGGCGGTTTGGCGGTGGGGCTGCCAGCTTCCCTGGTTTCGGCCTGGATGGTCACGGGGGATGCGCTGGCCGGCCCCGGCATGCCGGCCGATCCTCTGCGTGGCCTGCCCCTGGCCCTGGTGCCGGCTTTGTCTTTCGCCTACGTGGCGATGTTTCTCACCCATGCGCCGTCTTGGGTCGTCGCGGCCCTGGCGCCGGCCGGGCGGATGCCGCTTACCAACTACCTGCTGCAGTCGGTGGCCATGGGCGCTTTGCTGTCGGGCTGGGGGCTGGGCTGGGGAGCCTGGATGAACACTTGGCAGCTCGCGGTGCTGGGGCTGGTTATCGTGCTTGTGCAGTGGCTGGTTTCGGCGGCGTGGCTGAAAGTGCGGAACCAGGGCCCGCTCGAGGCCTGGTGGCGACGGCTGAGTTATGGCGCTTAGCTCACCACGCTAAGACGGGCTCAACGCGGCGCCGGCTCGACTCTCACCCACACCTCGCGCGACGACGAACTGGCCGAAGTCGACGAAGACAGGCCGGTGCCGTCGTCGTCGCGGCGATAGGTGCCGGTTCCGCCCAGAGCGATCCATTCGCCCAGCCGGCCTTCGACCGTCGTCGCCAGCCTCATGCCCTCGACGCTGCCGCGGCGGCCCAATTGTTCGTCCTGGGGCGAAATCTCCAGCAAGACCCGATCACCGCGGACCCTCGGCACCACGACGAAGCCGCGCACCGCCTCGACGAAGCGGGTGTGGGTCGTCTCGGTCCAGCCGCCGGGGCCCGGCGTCCATTGGCGGAAGCGGAACGGGACCGCCGTGCTCAGGGCGATCAAGGCGCGCCCGCTCTCGCTCACCCGCAGAGTCTGCTCTCCGCCCCTCACGCTTAGGCTGCGCGAGTTCTGAGCGTCGAGGCGGGCTCGCGCGTCGACGCCGCCCGAACCCACGACCAGACTGCCGTCGGTCGCCAGGCCTTGCTGGTTGATGGTGCCGGCGCGGTCCTGGCGCACGGTGATGAGCAGCTGCTGCGCCGGTGCGTCGAGCGAGGCGAGCACCCGCCGCAGCTCGGCCAGGTTGGCCGGCGTGGTGCGTACGAAGAGCTGCCAGCCGCGGCCCGAGATCGAGCCGCCCGGGGCGAGCAGGGGTTCGAGCTGCGGCAGCAGGTCTTCGGCCGGGCGGTGGCGCAGATCAACGATCTCGAGCGACTGCGATCGGGCCGCCAGCGGCAGGGCCAGCAGGGCGGCGAGCAGGTGGCGGCGTTGCATTCGATTCGGGCCGGAGCGCTTGGGCGGCGTTTATCGCTTGAACAGCTGCTTGAGGGCGTCGAGCGGGTTCTCGCCGCTGCTGCCCGGTGCAAGCCGGCGCTCGAGCTGTTGCTTGATCGAATCGGCGGCTACCGCCGCCCAGTCGATCGTGTAGTGGATGTCGGCGAGCGGGCCGCTCAGTTTCACCGGCACGGTGAGTGTGGCCTGGCGCTGGGCGTTCGAGGCGAGCGCCGCGCGCAGCGTGTAATCGATGCTGGCGGCGGGCAGGTCGATCGCGCCGGCACCGCTCACTCGCAGGACGGCGGAGACCGCCTTCAAATCCTGGTTGCGGGCGATGCCCTGGGCAATCACAAAACTCGCCGAGAGTTCGCTGAACTCGGTTTTTTCGGCCTCGTTGCTGCGTTCGGTCTGGCTGCCGAGCTGGCGGCCGCGGGCCTGGGTCAGGATGCGCTCGAGGTTGATGCCGCGCAGGGCGCCCTGGTCGATCCGCGCCGCCAGATTGCCGGCCAGCGACTGCAGCAGCGCGCGCTGGTTGGCTCCGCCCGCCGAGAGCTCGGTGCGGATCGTGGCGCGGCCTTCGAGCTTGTCCTTAAAGCCGGCATCGCGCAGCAGCGGCGCGAGCTGGACTCCGTTCAACTGCAAGCTGGTGCCGAGGCGGTTGTCCGACTGCACCCAGGCGCTGCCCGCGAGTGTGCCGCCATACAGCCTGGCGTTGATCGGCGCCGCGTTGAGCCGGCCGCCGCGCGCCGCCAGCCCGACCTGGACCTGGCTCGCCTTGATGTCGCGCGCGTTCAGCGCTTCGACCCTCACCTGGCCGTCGAGACGCAGCCGCTTGAGGAAGCCGAGATCGATCTGGCCGGCGGTCGGTGCCGCGGCGTGGGCCGTGCCGATCAGCTCGAGCGCGGCCTGCGGCTTCGCCGCGGGGGGAGCCGAAGGCGGCAGCCAGTGGTCGAGGTCGAGTTTCGCGGCGTCCAGATCGAAGCGGATCGCGGGTTGGGAAAAGCCGTTCAGATCGGCCTTGAGCGCGACCGCGCCGCCGTCGATGCGGGTGTCGAGCTTGAGGCGCGCCGTTTCCTTGGCGCCGTCTATGGTCAGGTTTCCCGCCAGCGGCGCGGCGAGTTTTCCTCCCGGCAGGGCGGGGTCGGTGAGGTCGAGCTGACCCTTGAGCTGCGGCAGCTCGAGCGAGCGGGTCGCGAGGCTGGCCTGGGCCGGCCCGGCGAGCTGGGCGACCAGGCTGCGCGCGCCTTGTTTCTGCGTGGCCGCGAGTTCGATCTGGTTTGCCGTGAGGGCTGCGTTATTGCCGGCCAGGCCTTCGAGCACCAGCTTGAGGTCGAGGCTGCTGGCGCCCGCCAGCCGGGCGCTGAACGTGGCGGTTTTTGCCTTGGCCGCGGTCGGGCTGAGTTCGAGCTGCGGCGCGTCGAGCTTGAGCTCGAAGCTATCGCCGGCCAGCGTTCCGCTGCTGCTTGCGGTCAAGCGGCTGAGGCCATAACTGGCGGCCGGCAGGTCGAGCTTGAGTTCGGCGCTGGCTTTCAGCTGGCCTTGGAGGGCGGGTTGCTTGAGCGAGTAGTGGGTCGAAAGCTCAAGCTCGGTTTCGGTGCGCGGAGCGATGCGGCCGGTGCTGAGATTCAACTGGCTCAGGCGGACGAGTTTGTCGTCCTTGAGGTCGTTCAGCGTGAGTTCGGCGCGGTTGAGCTTGAGCCCGCCCAGCTCGAAATCGGCCGGCGCCACGGCGGGGCCGGACGAGGGCGGGGCCGGCGTCGGCGTCGGCGTGGCAGGGGCGGCGCCGAGCAGGTCGTCGATATTGGTCTTGCCGTCGCGCCCCCGAACCAGGGTGGCCTGGAGTCCGTCGACGGTGATGGTGCCGACTTCGAGCTTGCCGCGCAGCAGCGGCAGCAGGGCGACCGATACCCGCGCCGAATCGAGATGGGCAAAAGGCTCGGAGCTGCCGCGCTGGCTGAGCGTGGTCGCGGGCAGGGTCAGGCCGATGCGCGGGAACAGACTCAGTCCCAGAGGGCCGTCAAAACTCAGCTCGCGCTGGTAACGCTCTTGCACCGTCTGGATCAAGCGGGGCTTGAGCGCTTCGGCATCGACCAACAGATAGAACGCCACCACCCCCGCCAGCGCCAGGGCGGCGAGCCCGCCAAGAGTCCACCAAATTTTCCGCATCCTTACCACCGTCGAGTCCAGAGGGGATTGTGCTCCAGCCGGGCCGCGCGTGAATGTTCGCGGCCGACTCATCTGCTCCGAGCGTGGAGCTTTGGATATACCTCATTGAGGTCGTGAACAGGCAAGCAGAGTCTTGGGCCGCCGGGATCAATGACTGCACCCTGACGGACTCCCCTCCGATTGCTTGTCTGCGCAAGGGGCGAAGTGAAGCGCGGCGCTCCTTCGACCCTTGGCGGGCGCTGATCGTTACCGACCTTTTGCGGAACTAATCACTACCGCGACGGGCTTGCCGAAGCCAGGCAAACAAAGTTCGAGCTGATGGACATAGCACCATGCTTTTGGAGGTTCCGCTCCAGAGAAGAGTTATGCCGCACTGGTCTCTGCGGAGCCGATGCCGATGGCTGTAAATAATGCTTCCACAAAGTTGGCAACGGACGTTCTTGAGGCGGCTTCCTTCGCGCAAAGGTAGACGAAGATCTCTCTGGACATCCCGGTTGCGTGAATGTGAGCCCGAAATAGCTCATCGAGGACGCGTTTGCCGTCGAACATTTCTCGCCGCTTCTGAGCGGCGGCTAGCCCAGCGACCTTCGTCGCCGCCTCGGCCCGTATGCAAGAAAATTTTTCCTCAGACAATTCGGTGAGAAGCGCGCTAGCAAACCTTTCAACCTGTTCTCGTGCTGTCTCAACTGGATCGTTTAGCCGAAACGTACGAGCGTCTACGGCGGCTTTGACTCTGCGACTGAGCTCGTGATCTTGAAGCGAAAGAAGCACTTGATCGAGCGCGACCGCAACATCGGTAGGAGTCTGAAACACCGTCTTGTGTCGGACAGTCTCGATCGCGCGAAAAATCGCCTCCGGATCTACGAGAAGATTCTCGATCATCGAAACAGGTAGCCAAACCTGATCAGGCTGTGTCGGCGACTCTTCGAGAGTATCGCGGTCGAGCAGGGCCGTTGCCTTCAAATTGCTAGCAAGGGTGGGCAGGCACTCGTTTAGCGCGCGCACAAGCGCCTTGCACTCTGATTTGCCGCCACCGGAAATAACCGTGAGCTGCCCGAAACGATCACTAAGGAACCCATATATCTTCGCGTCCGACGGTCTGCGGCTGGACTTGTCGGCGCTCTTTCCTTCAACGACCAGTACTGTGCGAAGCGCAGTTACATTTGAAGTCGAACCAAAGAGGGCTCTGATGGCCCCAAGGCGCTCTTCGCTGTCGGCTATGCGAACGAGTTGGTTCGTGTTGTGCTCGATCAGTTCAGCCGGCCGAAGAAGATATAGCTCTTCATTTGAAGCATGTTCAACCATCGAAGGTGAGTGAGTCGCGAGGATGAACTGCACACCTTCGCGAACTGCGAGTCCGCGCATGTAATCGAGAATCTTGGCCTGTAGGTTCGGGTGCAAATGGAGCTCTGGCTCGTCCATTAGGACGGTGACTGCCCCCGGTTGAGGCGCCGCCTCTGTTCCGCGCATCTTCGCAAGGTTCTGATTCACGCGGTGTTCGACTAGTGGGAAGAACAGCTGAATGATTGCCTTCTCGCCAGAGCTGAGATCATCAATGTCGACCGGAGTGTCCTTGCTGTGGACGTTCCACAGGCACTGGACCTGGTCGCGATTGGTCAAGTCAATTCGGTGAAAGCGGAGGTGAGGAAGTAGGTTGTGCGCCAACTCTCTGAGCGGAGCCCAGACGTCTGGCATGTCCTCGCGGCGTACGGAGCCAGCTTCGTCAAACCGACTTGTGATCGCGTTCTGACGTTCGAGCTCAATCTGACAGAGGCTGTACTTCAGGAAGCTCTGGGCTTCGTCAAAGTTCCAAGCGTCTCTGTCGGTAGACGGGAAATGCATACCTTCAAAGCCCGGCAAATTGTTCGCCGAAAGCACGGAGCCCATCTCGATTCGTTGTTGACCAAGGAATCGCATTCGAACCTGCTGTCGCCGGCTCGTCCGATGTGGACCAACGTACATCGTGCGGCCAGCTCCTTCCCCAGCGCTTCTGAGTGCGTTCAGAAGCGTCGACTTGCCGCAGCCATTGGGACCAGTGATGACCATGATGCCTGGCACGTTGTCGCAGGCCGCAAGTCGCACAGCCCGCTGGTTCTGCACTGTGAAGCTACGGATTCGCATCGTTCGCTAGGACGTGGGTGGAGGTTTGTGCGGCATATGTGTTCTACGCGGACAGTCGCTGCTGCATAAGCCCCCCGAGTGCGCCATAGAGATGGGCGCGCCGGGGGCAAAAGCACTGAGCTGATGGCTCTTTCTACAGATTGCCGTGTTTCCTGCCGCACTAAATTTCCGACGAATCCGGCGCGCCCTGCCGAGGTGAGCCTCGCCGCCAGAAAGACCGACGCGGTCCGATAGAACCAGGGACAAGGCGCAGGCACAGCGGCCTTCTGAGTCAGCGTAGCGGGGGCGCGCGAAGGCGGTAAAGCGTTTCTCGGCAAGATCCCGTCCCGCGTGGATCCGTGTCTGTTTCCTGCAGCAATCGTTCGACGTGATGGGCTGGTGGCCCATACCGAAATGGAGGGGCAGGAGAGATCGCGCTTTCGTGCCCGGCGGCTAGCACTTCGCAGAAAGCGCCGCCCATGAATGATTTGCCCGGCAGCGGTTTTTGAAGGGTGAGTGTTTTTGGCCGCCAGCAGCCGCTCACCGTTGCGCTCACACTTTGATTCGAGCAGCGGCAAAGATGCCGTTATTGGCCCGCGCCAGTCTTGATTTGCGGGCTAGGGCTTGAGTGACGGACGCAAAAAAGGCCGCCCTCGGGCGGCCTTTGTCTGGCGAGACCTCGCTTACGCGCTGACTGCTTCCGCGCCTTGCGGCGTGGTTTCCGTGCTGTGGCGGATCAGGTGATCGAAAGCCGAGAGCGCGGCTTTCGAGCCTTCGCCCATGGCGATGACGATCTGTTTGTACGGCACGGTCGTGGCGTCACCGGCGGCGAAGAGCCCCGGCACCGAGGTCTGGCAGCGCGCGTCGATCTCGATTTCGCCGAACTTGCTCAGCGCAACCGTGCCCTTCAACCAGTCGGTGTTGGGCAGCAGCCCGATCTGCACGAACACGCCGGCCAGTTCCACCGAATGCAGCTCGTTGGTGGCGCGGTCCTTGTAATCGAGGACGATCACTTTCTGTCCGTCGCCGCGCACTTCCGTGGTGAGCGCGTTCATGATGATCGTCACGTTGGGCAGGCTCTTCAACTTGCGCTGAAGCACGTCGTCGGCGCGCAGCTTGGTGTCGAACTCGATGAGCGTCACATGCTCGACGATGCCGGCGAGGTCGATCGCGGCTTCGACGCCCGAGTTGCCGCCGCCGATCACGGCGACCTTCTTGCCCTTGAACAGCGGGCCGTCGCAGTGCGGGCAGTAGGCCACGCCGCGGCCGCGGTATTCGCGCTCGCCCGGCACCTTCATTTCGCGCCAGCGCGCGCCGGTGGCGAGCACCACGGTCTTGGCCTTGAGGCTGGCGCCGCTCTCGAGCTTGAGTTCGAAGCCGTGTGTCGCGGGCAGCAGTTGTGCGGCGCGCTGCAGATTCATCACGTCGACGTCATAAGCCTTCACGTGGGCTTCGAGTCCGGCGGCGAGCTTGGGGCCGTCGGTTTCTTTCACCGAGATGAAGTTCTCGATCGCCATGGTGTCCATCACCTGGCCGCCCATGCGTTCGGCCACGATGCCGGTGCGAATGCCCTTGCGTGCGGCGTAGATCGCCGCGGCCGCGCCGGCCGGGCCACCGCCCACCACCAGCACGTCGAACACGTCCTTTGCGCCGATCTTCTTGGCTTCGCGTTCGGCCGCGCCGGTGTCGATCTTGGCCAGCAGTTCGGCCAGTTCCATGCGGCCCTGGCCGAAGTGTTCGCCGTTCATGAAGACCATGGGCACGGCCATGATCTGGCGGCGTTCCACTTCTTCCTGGAACAAGGCGCCGTCGATCATGGTGTGGCGGATGCGCGGGTTGAACACCGCCATCAGGGTGAAGGCCTGAACCACTTCCGGGCAGTTGTGGCAGGAGAGCGAGATGAAGGTCTCGAATTCGAAATCGCCTTCGATCGCCTTGATCTGTTCGATCACCTCGGGCTCGACCTTGGGCGGGTGGCCGCCCGCCCACAGCAGGGCAAGGACCAGCGAGGTGAACTCGTGGCCGAGCGGGATGCCGGCGAAGCGGATCCCCATGTCGTGGCCGACGCGGGTGATGCCGAAGCTGGGCTTGCGTTCGGAGTCGTTGCGGCTTTCGGTGAGCGTGATCTTGTCCGACAGGCTCGCGATTTCCTGCAGCAGGGCCTGCATCTCGCGCGATTTGTCGCTGTCGTCGAGCGAAGCGACGATGCTGATCGGCTGCTGCAGCTTGGTCAGATAGGCCTGCAGTTGGGTCTTGAGCGCGGTGTCGAGCATGTGCGTAAGTCCGTTGGGCCGGATGTTGCCGGTAGTGAATGGAATGGGTCTGGGGATTCAGTGCCCCTGCCGGATAGGCCTCAGGCAGGTCGGGCGAGTTCGCCGATCGGGGAGGGGTACTGCAGCCCGGACGCGGCGGGCGCGTCCGGGGGCGAGCTAGAGCCGGAAAGACTTAGATCTTGCCGACCAGGTCGAGCGAGGGGGCCAGGGTCTCGGCGCCCGGGGTCCACTTGGCGGGGCAGACTTCGCCCGGGTGGCTGGCGACGTATTGAGCGGCCTGGACCTTGCGCAGCAGCTCCTTGGCGTCGCGGCCGATGCCGTTGTCATGGATCTCGCACAGCTTGATCTGGCCTTCGGGGTTGATCACGAAGGTGCCGCGCAGCGCCAGGCCTTCTTCTTCGATCATCACGTCGAAGTTGCGGGTGATGGTGCCGGTGGGGTCGCCCACGAGCGGGTAGCCGACCTTCTTGATCGTGTCCGAGGTGTCGTGCCAGGCCTTGTGGGTGAAGTGGGTGTCGGTCGACACGCCGTAGATCTCCACGCCCATGGCCTTGAAGGTGTCGTAGTGATCGGCCAGGTCGCCCAGTTCGGTCGGGCAGACGAAGGTGAAGTCGGCCGGGTAGAAGAACACCACCGACCACTTGCCCTTGAGGCTTTCTTCGGTGAGTTCGATGAACTTGCCGTTCTGGTAAGCGGTGGCCTTGAAGGGCTTGACTTGAGTGTTGATCAGCGACATCAGTTTGCTCTCACAGGTAAGGTGAAAAACGGGGTGGAAAACCAATGAGCAAATAATAGCCTTCAACTATCATAAGGACAAATTGATAAATTAAATCCTATTGATAGTCAAAGTGTATGAGCTCGCGCTAACCCTGGCTTGATCGAGGTCGTGTTGACCCTGGCTTCGAATCCGTCTTCGGACGTCGGCATTACAGCAGCAGCGCCAGCAGCAGCGCGATTTCGACCAGTTCGACGCCGGCGCCGAGGCAATCGCCCGTCATGCCGCCCAAGCGTCGTTTCAGCCACAGTCCATAGATGGCGATCAAAACCGGGGCTGCAATTAGGGTTGGCGCCACCCAGGCGCTGGCTGCTCCGAGAGCGATCGTCCAGACCGCGACCTGCCACCACGAAATCGCCCAGCGAAAGCGTTCGCCGTTGCCGGCCGCCAGCGGCGGCAGGGCGAGCGACCACACCAGTGTGCCCAGTCGCGCCCAGGCCGGCAGCAGGACCAGGGCGAACCAGGCGCCGTGACGGGCGACCAGCATCAGCAGCACCAGCTTGGTCGCGATCGCGAGCACCAGCGCTACCACGCCGAAACTGCCGACATGCGGGTCCTTGAGCACGGCAAGGAAACGCTGCGGGTCGCGGTGAGCCGCGCCCAAGGCGTCGCTGACGTCGGCCAGACCGTCGAGATGCAGGGCGCCGGTCACCCAGACCCAGGCCACCAGGGCCGCAATGGCGGCGAGCCAGGGATCGATCTGCGAGCCCAGGAAGCCGGCGCCGGCCACGCCGGCGCCGACCAGCAGCCCGACCAGAGGAAACCAGCGCGCGCAGCGCCACAGCTCGGCCGGGTCGAAATCCGCGAGCTGCGGCGTGGGCAGGCGGGTGAGGAACTGGACCGCCAGAAGGATTCCGCGCATCAGCAATGGCTCTGGAGTTCGAGCAGTATCGGCGGCTGCCCGGTCAGGTAGGAGATCCGCGCCCAGGCCGCGGGCGCGAGCGCGATGCGGCCGGCAGCGGCCGGGGCGAGCTCTAGCGCTTGGGCGACGACGGCGCGGATCACGCCGGCGTGGGTGAAGGCAAGCACCGGGCCGGGGCCGGTCGCGAGTTGTTCAACGACGCGCGCCACTCGCGCGGAGAAGTGCGAGTAGGACTCGCCGCCGGGCGGATCGACGCAAAGCGGATCGGCGCGAAAACGCGCGTAAGCCACGGGGTCGAGCGCTGCGGCTTCGTTCGCGCTCAGGCCCTCCCAGGCGCCGAAGTGCATTTCGGCGAGCTCGTCGATCAGCTCGAGTTCGGTCGAGCTGGCCGAGGCGAAGCGGGCAGCGAAGCCGGCGCAACGCTGGCGGGGCGAACTCGCGATGCGGGAATACCGGCCGTTCAGGCGCGCCAGGGCGGCCTGCAGTTCCAGCTCGCCCGCGTGTGACAGAGGGTCGTCGCTGGTGCCGCGCAAGACATGGGCCGGTCCGGCCACGCTGCCGTGGCGCAGCCAGGTGATGACGACGGGCGCGGCCGGTTGCGTCGCGGCCATCAGGCCGGACCTTGCACGCCCGCGGCGGCGAAGGTCGCCATCTCTGAGTGCAGCGCCAGCGCCGAATCGATGACCGGCAGGGCGATCGCGGCGCCGGTTCCTTCGCCCAGGCGCAGGCCGAGCTTGAGCAGGGGTTCGAGGCCAAGTATTTCGAGCGCACGGGCATGGGCGCGTTCGGCCGAGCAATGCGAGGCCAGCATCCAGTCGCGTGCCGCCGGAGCGATGCGGACCGCGGCCAGCGCCGCAGCGGTGGTGATGAAGCCGTCGACCAGCACTGGCACGCCCTGGGCCGCGCCTTCGAGGTAGTAGCCGGCCATGGCGGCAACCTCGAGCCCGCCGACTTCGGCCAGCCAGTCGAAAACGTCGGCAGGAGCGTTGCTGCTGGCCCGGGCCAGGGCCTGGTCGATCGCCACACGTTTGCGTTCGATGCCGGCGGCGTTGACGCCTGCGCCCGCGCCGACCCAGTCGGCCGCGACCGTGCCAGTGAAAGCGGCCAGCAGCGCCGCCGCGGTGGTGGTGTTGCCGATTCCCATCTCGCCCGCGATCAGCAGGTTGGCGCCGGTCGCGACGTCGGCGCGGGCGCAGGCGCGGCCGACCTCGAGGGCGGCGATGGCCTCGGCCCGGCTCATGGCCGGCGCCTGGGTGAAGTCGGCCGTGCCGGCGCGCACGCGTGCGTCGAGCACGCCGGGCAAGGGTTCGAGCTCAGTCGCCACGCCGACGTTGACGATGCTGAGGCGGGCGCCGTGGGCGCGGGCAAGCACGTTGATCGCGGCGCCGCCGCGCGCGAAGTTGCGCACCATCTCGGCGGTGACGGAAGAGGGAAACGCCGCCACGCCCTGGGCGGTGACGCCGTGGTCAGCGGCGAAGACGGCGATCGCCGCCCGCAGCCGTTCGGGCCGGGCCCGGCCTTGGCGCGCGGCGAACCAGATCGCTACGTCTTCGAGCTGGCCGAGAGAACCGGGCGGCTTGGTGAGCTGGCTCTGGTGGGCGCTGGCGGCCGCGGCGACGTCGGC
>JAEZVV010000031.1 GCA_023443095.1 Pseudomonadota bacterium | reverse complement strand
TCGTCGCGGTCGGGGTCGTACAGGCGAGTCGCCTGCACCACCTTGCCGCCGTCTTCGATCAGCTCGATCTGGCGCCGCACCTCGTAGTCGATCGCCGCCTGCAGGAACTTGAAGCTGTTGAGGTTCTTGATCTCGCAGCGGGTGCCGAACTCCTTCTGGCCGGCCGGGCGCACGCTGACGTTGGCGTCGCAGCGGAAGCTGCCTTCCTGCATGTTGCCGTCGCAGATGCCCAGCCACATCACCAGCGAATGCAGGGTGCGGGCGTAGGCCACAGCCTCGGCCGAGGAACGCAGCTCGGGTTCGGTGACGATCTCGAGCAGGGGGGTACCGGCGCGGTTGAGGTCGATCCCGCTCATGCCGTGGAAGTCCTCGTGCAGGCTCTTGCCGGCGTCTTCCTCGAGGTGGGCGCGGGTCAGGTTGAGCGTCTTCACGTACGGCTCGCCGCTCTTGGGCGTGACCACGAAACTGACCTGGCCGCCCTGCACCACCGGGATCTCGAACTGGCTGATCTGGTAGCCCTTGGGCAGGTCGGGGTAGAAGTAGTTCTTGCGGGCAAAGATCGAATGCGGCGCGATCTTGGCGTTGACGGCCAGCCCGAAGCGGATCGCGCGTTCGACCGCGCCGCGGTTCAAAACCGGCAGCACCCCCGGCAGCGCCAGGTCGACCACCGAGGCCTGGGTGTTGGGCGCGGCGCCGAAGGCGGTCGAGGCGCCCGAGAAAATCTTGCTGCGGGTGGAGAGCTGAGCGTGGGTCTCCAGGCCGATGACGACTTCCCAGTTCATCGCTGTTTCCTAAGTTCTCAGTAGCCCGCCGGCACGCGCGCGTGCCAGTCGGTGGCGCGCTGGTAGGCGTGGGCGGCGCCGAGCATCTTGGCCTCGGCGAAATGGTTGGCGGTGAGCTGCAGGCCGATCGGCCGGCCCTTGTCGCCGAAGCCGCAGGGGATGCTCATGCTCGGCAGGCCGGCGAGCGATCCCGGCACGGTGTAGAGGTCGGCCAGGTACATCGAGACCGGGTCGGTCTTTTCGTTGAAGGTCCAGGCGACGCTGGTGGTCACCGGACTGGCGATCAGGTCGCACTGGGCGAAGGCGCGGGCGAACTCCTCGGCGATCAGGCGGCGCACCTTCTGCGCCTTGATGTAATACGCGTCGTAGTAGCCGTGCGAGAGCACGTAGCTGCCGATCAGGATGCGGCGCTTGGGCTCGGGGCCGAAGCCCTCGGCGCGGCTCTTCTTGATCATGTCTTCGAGGTCGGCGTATTTCTCGGCGCGGTGGCCGTAACGCACGCCGTCGAAGCGGCTCAGGTTGCTCGAACACTCGGCCGGCGCGATCACGTAATAAACGGGGATGCCGAGGCCGGCGTTGGGCAGCTCGATGTCGACCAGGGTCGCGCCCTGGCGTTCGTATTCGCGCAGCGCCTCAAGGGTGGCGGCGGCCACGTCCGGGGTCAGGCCTTCGGCCAGCCAGGCGCGCGGAACGCCGATCTTCAGGCCCTTGACGCCATCGTTGAGGTGGCGGGTGTAGTCCTCGCGCGGGCGGTCGATGCTGGTCGAATCCTTGGGGTCGAAGCCGAGCATCTCGTTGAAAACGAGGGCGGCGTCTTCGGCCGAATACGTCATCAGGCCGGCGGTGTCGAGGCTGGAGGCGAAAGCGATCATGCCCCAGCGGCTGGGCCGGCCGTAGGTCGGCTTGCTGCCGGTGATGCCGGTGAAGGCGGCCGGTTCGCGGATCGAGCCGCCGGTGTCGGTGGCGGTGGCCACCGGCGCGATGCGGGCGGCGACCGCCGCCGACGAGCCGCCCGAGCTGCCGCCCGGCACGGCGGTCTTGTCCCAGGGATTCAAGACATTTCCGTACGCCGAGTTCTCGTTCGAGGAGCCCATCGCGAACTCGTCGCAGTTGAGCTTGCCCAGGCAGACCATGCCGGCCTGCTTGAGGTTCTCGACCACGGTCGCGTCGAAGGGGCTCATATAGCCCTCGAGCATCTTGCTCGAGGCCGTGCTGGCCCATTCCTGGGTGACGAAGATGTCCTTGTGTGCCATCGGCACGCCGGTCAGCGGGCCGGCCTCGCCCCGCGCCAGGCGAGCGTCGGCGGCGGCGGCCTGGGCCAGGGTGACCTCGGGGCGGACGTCGAGGAAGGCGTTGAGGTCGCGGTGGGTCTCGACCCGGGCCAGGAAGGCCTGGGCCAGTTCGGTCGCCGAAACCTCTTTGGCGGCGAGCTTGCGGCCGAGTTCGGCGACGGAGGCGTGGGTGATGTCGCTCATGGCTATTCGATGACCTTGGGCACCAGGAACAGGCCGTCGGCCTGTTCGGGCGCGTTTTTCATGTTGTTTTCGCGGCCGTCGGTCTCGGTGACCTCGTCGGCGCGCAGGCGCTGGTCGCCGCCGAGCGGATGCGACATCGGCGCGATGCCGTCGGTGTCGACCGCCTGCATGCGTTCGATCATGGCGAAGATGTCGTTGAGTTGCGCCAGCGTGCGGCTCGCCTCGTCATCGGTGATTTCGATGCGGGCGAGGTGAGCGATGCGGCGAACATCGTCCAGGGCGAGAGGCATGGTTCGGGGGCGGGTGGGGTTGACTCGAGGTGATTCGGCCGTTCGGACTGCCGCATACGCGGCCACGCCCCGGCCTTGCGTGGCAAGGGCTTCCGAGCGAAGTCTTGACTCGCTTTAGTCTATCATTCGGGGCTAATTACGATGGTTGCGGCAGCGCAGGCTGCCACCGCTGTCACCCTCGGCCGCCTGCGCAGCGACACAGGCGTTCTTCGAAGCCCGCCACACTTCACGCCGCCTCCAGAATGTTCGGTTTCCTCCGCAGCTACTTCTCCAACGACCTTGCGATCGACCTCGGTACCGCCAATACGCTGATCTACATGCGTGGCAAGGGCATCGTGCTCGACGAACCCTCGGTCGTCGCCATCCGCCAAGAGGGCGGCCCCAACGGCAAGCGCACCATCCAGGCGGTGGGCAAGCAGGCCAAACAGATGCTCGGGCGAGTGCCCGGCAACATCGAAGCCATCCGGCCGATGAAAGACGGCGTGATCGCCGACTTCACCGTCACCGAGCAGATGTTGAAGCAGTTCATCAAGATGGTTCACCCGTCTTCGCTGCTGGCTCCCAACCCGCGCATCATCATCTGCGTTCCCTGCGGTTCGACCCAGGTCGAGCGCCGCGCGATCAAGGAATCGGCCGAAGCGGCCGGCGCCAGCCAGGTCTTCCTGATCGAGGAGCCGATGGCCGCCGCGATCGGCGCCGGCCTGCCGGTCTCCGACGCGGCCGGCTCGATGGTGGTCGACATCGGCGGCGGCACCACCGAAGTGGGTGTGATCTCGCTCGGCGGCATGGTTTACGCCGGCAGCGTGCGGGTCGGCGGCGACAAGTTCGACGAAGCGATCATCAACTACATCCGCCGCAACTACGGCATGCTGATCGGCGAACCGACGGCCGAGGCGATCAAGAAAGAGATCGGCTCCGCCTTCCCGGGTTCCGAAGTGCGCGAGATGGAAGTCAAGGGCCGCAACCTGTCCGAAGGCATTCCGCGCAGCTTCACGATCAGCAGCAACGAGATCCTCGAAGCCCTGACCGACCCGCTCAATCAGATCGTCAGCGCGGTCAAGATCGCCCTCGAGCAGACCCCGCCCGAGCTCGGCGCCGACATCGCCGACCGCGGCATGATGCTCACCGGCGGTGGCGCCCTGCTGCGCGACCTCGACCGTCTGCTGATGGAAGAGACCGGCCTGCCGGTGGTGGTCGCCGAAGATCCGCTCACCTGCGTCGTGCGCGGCTGCGGCATGGCGCTCGAGCGCATGGACAAGCTGGGCAACATCTTCGCGCACGGCTAGCAAGACCTCTGACCGGGCGGCGCGCCGCGCCGCCCGTCCTTTCCCACCTGTTTCCGGATACGTCCCACGGCGATGGAATACGGACCTCCGCCGCTGTTCAACCAGGGCGTGTCGGCGCGAGCGAGACTGGCTTTTTTCTCGCTGCTGGCGATTGCCCTGATCGTGGTCGACGCGCGGCTGCGCGTGCTCGAGACCGTTCGTGTCGGCCTCGGCGTGGTGATGTACCCGCTGCAGCAGGCCCTGCTGGTTCCCGTCCGCGGCGCCGAAGCCGTCGGTGAATATTTCACTACCGTCGGCAGCCTGAACCGGGAAAACGAAGCCCTGCGCCGCGAGCGCGCCGAGCGTTCGCGCGAACTGGCGCGGGTGCCGGAGCTGGCGGCCGAAAACGAACGCCTGCGCCAGTTGCTGGGTGCACGCGAGGCGGTCAAGCTGCCGGCGGTGCTGGGGCGGGTCGTGTTCGAGTCGCGCGACCGCTTCGCCCGCAAGCTGGTGATCGACCGCGGCGAAAACGACGGCCTCAAGCCCGGCATGCCGGTGATCGACGAAGGCGGCGTGGTGGGCCAGCTCACCCGCGTTTTCCCGTCCACCGCCGAGCTGACCCTGCTCACCGACAAGGACCAGAGCATTCCCGTGCTGCTCGCCCGCAACGGCTTGCGCGGCGTGGTCTACGGCGGCGCCGACCCGGGCACGCTCGAGCTGCGTTTCGTGCCGGCCAACGCCGACATCAACGCCGGCGACGTGTTGGTGAGCTCGGGCCTCGACGGCGTCTACCCGTCCGGCCTGCCGGTGGCGCGGGTGACCAGCGTGCAGCGCGGCGCGCAGGACCAGTTCGCCCGCATCAGCCTGCTGCCGGTCGCGGGCGTCCAGTCCAATCTGCATCTGCTGGTGCTGCTGACCGATCCGCAGGCGCCGCCCGCCGCTCCGCCCGAGCCGGCCAAGGCCGAACGCAAGGGGGGGCGCAAATGAGGGGGCGCGGTTTTGTCGCCTGGCTGCGGGAGACTTTCGCTCTGCACCGCCCGGCCCCGGGTGCGATGGCCAGCCCGAGCCGCGAGTACCTGCTGCGGCCGGTCAACCCGCTGTGGATCTGGACCACGCTGCTGGTGAGCTTCCTGCTCAATCTGCTGCCCTGGGGGCAGGCGAGTTTCATCCCGGACTTCCTTGCGCTCGCCCTGGTGTTCTGGAACGTGCACCAGCCGCGCAAGGTCGGCATGGGCGCGGCCTTCGTGTTCGGCCTCTTGATGGACGTGCACAACGGCTCGCTTTTCGGCCAGCACGCGCTCGCCTACACGATCCTCTCTTACGGCGCGATCAGCCTGCACCGGCGCATCGTGTGGTTCCCGCTGGGAGCTCAGACCCTGCACGTGTTCCCGCTTTTCCTGCTGGCGCAGCTGGTGATGCTGGCGATCCGGATGTGGGTGGGCGGAGTCTGGCCGGGCTGGCTGTGGTTCGGCGACAGCGTCGCCGAAGCCGTGTTGTGGCCGGTGTGGAGCTGGATCCTGCTGGCGCCGCAGCGGCGCCCCACCGACCGCGACGAAACCCGGCCGCTCTGATGGAGCCGGGGGCCGGGCGGCGGGAAGACAGGGATGTATGGGGCCTGCCTGAGGAATGCCCCGGACGGTTTTCCGCGCCCGGGAAATCTATAATCGCCACCCGCATCGCAGCTCCCTCCGCCTCGTGTTGGGGGCTGATCCACCGCTCCGCGCCGTCAGCATGACCGAGTTTCGCAATCCCGAGTTCGAGGTTTTCCAGTTCCGCTCGCGGGTGCTGGTGGCGCTCGTCGTGGTGGCGCTGTGTTTCCTGGTCCTGCTCGGGCGCTTCGCCTGGCTGCAGATCATCAAACACGAGGACTACCTTGCGAAGGCCGAAAGCAACCGCATCGCGGTGCTGCCGATCGTGCCCAACCGCGGCCTGATCAAGGACCGCAACGGGGTGGTGATCGCCAAGAACTACTCGGCCTACACGCTCGAGATCACGCCTTCGAAAGTCGAGGATCTCGAGGGCACGATCGACGAGCTGGCCAAGATCGTCGACATCCAGCCGGTGCACAAGCGCCGCTTCAAGAAGCTGCGCGAGGAAACCCGGCGCTTCGATTCGATCCCGATCCGCACCCGCCTCACCGACGAGGAGGTCGCCAAGTTCACCGCGCAGCGCTGGCGCTTCCCCGGCGTCGAGTTGCGCGCGCGCCTGTTCCGCCACTACCCGATGGGCGAAGTCGGCGCGCACATGATCGGCTACATCGGCCGCATCTCGCAGCGCGACCAGGAGCGGATCGACCGGATGGAAGACGCGGCCGACTACAACGGCACGCAGTACATCGGCAAGGTCGGGGTCGAGCAGAGCTACGAAAACGAACTGCACGGCACCACCGGCTACGAGGAAGTCGAGACCACCGCCGGCGGCCGCGCGGTGCGCACGCTCTCGCACACCACCGCCACGCCCGGCAACAACCTGACGCTGTCGATCGACATCAAGCTGCAGGAGATCGCCGAACAGGGCTTCGGCGACCGCCGCGGCGCGCTGATCGCGATCGAACCCAAGACCGGCGACGTGCTTGCCTTCGTCAGCAAGCCGAGCTTCGACCCCAACCTGTTTGTCGAAGGCATCGACCCCAAGAGCTGGGACGAGCTCAACAACGACCCCGACAAGCCGCTCCTGAACCGGGCGCTGCGCGGCACCTACCCGATCGGCTCGACCTACAAGCCCTTCATGGCGCTCGCCGCGCTCGGGACCGGGACCCGCCGCGCCGAGACCGTGATCCAGGACAACGGCGTCTTCATGCTCGGCAACCACCGCTTCCGCGACAGCGCGGCGGTGCCCAAAGGCCCGGTCAACATGCACAAGTCGATCGTGGTCTCGAGCGACGTGTATTACTACTCGCTCGCCAACGAGATGGGGGTCAACACGATCCACGACTACATGAAGCCCTGGGGCTTCGGCCAGATCACCGGGATCGACGTCGAGGGCGAGCAGCGCGGCATCCTGCCGTCGACCGAGTGGAAGGAGAAGCGTTTCAAGCAGAAGTGGTTCGCCGGCGAGACGATTTCGATCGGCATCGGCCAGGGCTACAACGCCTTCACCCTGCTGCAGCTTGCGCACGCCACCGCCAACCTCGCCAACAAGGGGGTGGTGATGAAGCCCCACCTGGTCAAGCTGGTCGAGAATCCGGTCACGGGCGAGATCCGCCAGACGGTGCCGAGCGAGAGCTACCGCATCCCGGTCAAGCCCGAGCACATCAAGGTGGTCACCGACGCCATGGTCGACGTCAACCTGGTCGGCACCGGCCGCCTGGCCTTTGCCAACGTGCCCTACAAGGTCGCCGGCAAGACCGGTACGGCGCAGGTGGTCGGCATCAAGCAGGGCGAGAAATACAACGAGGCCAAGATGCGCGAGCGGCACCGCGACCACTCGCTTTTCATCGCCTTCGCTCCCGCCGACGATCCCAAGGTGGCGGTTGCCCTGATCGTGGAAAACGGCGGTTTCGGCGCCCGCGCGGCGGCGCCGATCGCGCGCCAGGTGATCGACTACGTCCTGCTCGGCACTGTCCCCAACGGGCCGGCGCTGCCCAAGGGCGGCGCACCGGCCGACGACGAAAGCGATGAAAACGCCCTGGTCGCCAACAGCGGCCGGCCCGAGATCGACGTGCAAAAGGCCACGCCATGAGAGACCAGACCCTGGCGCAGCGGATCGTGGCATGGGTGCGGCCGTGGGTGACGGTGTTCGACGTGCCGCTGCTGACCATCATCGGCATGCTGGCGCTGATCGGATTCGTCACCCTGAGTTCGGCCGGTTACGACTTCCCGTGGCGGATCACCGACCAGGCGCGCAACCTCGGCATCGCCTTCGCCGTGATGTTCGTGTTCGCCAACGTCAACCCGCAGTGGCTGATGCGGCTGGCGGTGCCGGTCTACGTGACGGGGGTGGTCCTGCTGGTCTTGACCGAAGTGGCGGGGGTGACGGTCAAGGGCGCGACGCGCTGGCTCGACATCGGAATCGGACGGATCCAGCCGTCGGAGATCATGAAGCTTGGCCTGCCGCTGATGCTGGCCTGGTATTTCCACAAGCGCGAAGGCGCGCTGCGCAGCGTCGATTTCGCTTTTGCGGCGCTGATCATGCTGGTGCCCGTGGCGCTGATCCTCAAGCAGCCCGACCTCGGCACCTCGCTGCTGGTGGTCGCGGCCGGGTTTGCGGTGATCTTCTTCGCCGGCCTGCCGTGGAAGTGGCTGATCGCGCTGATCGTGAGCGGCCTGGCGGCGTTGCCAGTGTTGTGGACCCTGCTGCACGATTACCAGCGCGAGCGGGTGATGACGCTGATCGATCCCAGCAACGATCCCCTGGGCAAGGGCTTCCACACGATCCAGGCGATGATCGCGATCGGTTCCGGGGGCATTTTCGGCAAGGGCTGGATGCAAGGCACCCAGACCCACCTCGAGTTCATTCCCGAGCGCACCAGCGACTTCCTGTTCGCGGTGTATTCGGAGGAGTTCGGCTTCCTGGGCAACGCGGTCCTGCTCGCGCTCTACTTCGCCCTGATCTGGCGCAGCCTTACCATCGCGCTCAGCGCGCCGACGCTGTTCTCCCGCATGCTGGCCGGAGCGATCGCCATGATCTTCTTCACCTACGCCTTCGTGAACATGGGCATGGTCAGCGGCATCCTGCCGGTGGTGGGCGTGCCCCTGCCGTTCATGAGTTACGGCGGCACGGCCCTGCTGATGCTGGGCATGGCCTGCGGCATCCTCATGAGCATCTCGGCCCACCGCAAGCTGGTGCAGAGCTGATGAACCGCCTGCGCGCCCTGATCGTCCTGGTCCTGGTGGCCTTGCTCGCCGCCTGCGGCAGCGCGCCCAAGAAGGGCGGCGGTGGCGGCGGCAAGGGCGGCGGCTACTACCAGGACGACGGCCCGCCCGAGCGTACGCCGGCCGACCTGGCGGCGATTCCCGACGCCACGCCGCGGGTCGAGCCACCGCACCGCTTTGCCAACCGCCCCTACCAGGCGCTGGGCCAGACTTACGTGCCGGTGACCGGCGATATGCCGCTCAAGCAGCGCGGACATGCCTCGTGGTACGGGCGCCAGTTCCATGGCAACCGCACGGCGATCGGCGAGATCTACGACATGTTCAGCATGACGGCGGCGCACCCGACGATGGAGCTGCCGAGTTATGCGCGGGTGACCAATCTTGCCAACGGCCGCAGCGTGGTGGTGCGGGTCAACGACCGCGGCCCCTTCCTGGCGGGCCGGGTGATCGACCTGTCGTACGCCGCCGCGACCCGGCTCGGTTATGTCGGCCGCGGCACCGCCGAAGTCGAGGTCGAACGCATCACGATGGCTCAGATCGCCCGCGGCGACTGGCCGCGCGGCACCGGCTCGGAGCCGGCGCTGGCCGCCGCCGCCCCGATCGCTCCGCCCGAACCCGAGCCCGCAC
>JAEZVV010000033.1 GCA_023443095.1 Pseudomonadota bacterium | reverse complement strand
AGAATCTAGGCGGTATCTTAATTCCCAGCACAGGGAACGCCCATGGCTACCGAATACAAATCTTGATTTTGTTTGACCGGGTGCAGCATTCGCGCGACACCGGTGGTGCGCGGACTCACGGCGCGGGAGTGGTGGTGCGAGAACCTGAGCTGGCCGACGACGACGCCCGCGGGTCTTGGCGTCGAATGGCTTGCGGCGGCCGGGGGCCCGGCCGCCGCGTTTCACTGAGCCGCGAGCGCGGCCTTGCGGTTGGCGTTCCGTGCCTGAGCTTCCGCCAGCGCCTGGATGAAGACATCGACACCGAGGTCGAGCGCGTCCAGAGTGATGGTGAGCGGCGGCGCGAAGCGGATCACGGTTTCGTGAGTTTCCTTGGACAGCACGCCCAGCTCGGCCATGCGTTCGACCACGGCGCGGGCCGAGACCTGCTGCGGGTCGAGGTCCACCCCCACCCATAACCCTCGGCCGCGCACGGCGCGGATCAGGGGCGAGTCGATCGCCCGCAGCCGTTCGATCAGGTGGGCGCCCAGCTCACGCGAGCGCTCGACCAGGCGTTCGTCCTGAAGCACCCGCAGCGCTTCGAGCCCGACCCGGCTCGCGAGCGGGTTGCCGCCGAAGGTCGAGCCGTGCGAGCCTGGGTTGAGAAGGTCGATCACCTCGGCGCGAGCGACGAAGGCCGAGACCGGCAGCAGGCCGCCGCCCAGGGCCTTGCCGACGATCACGCCGTCGGGGCGGATGCCTTCGTGCTGGTAGGCGAACCACTCGCCGGTGCGGCCCAGGCCGGACTGGATCTCGTCAAGGATCAACAGCACGCCGCGTTCATCGCACAGCTCCCTCAGTTGACGCAGGAAACCTGCGGGCGGCACCACGATGCCGGCTTCGCCCTGGATCGGTTCGACCAGGACCGCGCAGGTATTGCCGTCGATGGCGGCCGCGGCCGATTCGATGTCGCCGAAATCGAAGTGTTTGAAGCCCGGAGTGAAAGGGCCGAAGTCGGCGCGGTAGTCGGGCTCGGTCGAGAAGCTGACGATGGTGGTCGAGCGGCCGTGGAAGTTGCCGCGCGCGGTCACGATGTTGGCGCGGTCGGGCGCAATGCGCTTGACCCGGTAGCCCCAGCGGCGCGCCGCCTTGATCGCGGTCTCCACGCTTTCGGCGCCGCCGTTGGCGGGCAGGGCGCGCGCCGGCGCGGGCAGGTCGGCCACGTCGATCAGCTTTTCGAGGAAGGGGCCGAGCGTGGCCGAGTGGTAGGCGCGCGAGGTCACTGCCACCTGCTGCGCCTGTTCGATCAGCGCGGCGACCAGGCGCGGATGGGCGTGGCCGTGGCTGACGGCGGAGTAGGCCGACATGAAGTCGAGGTAGCGCCGGCCTTCGGTGTCCCACACCCAGTGGCCCTGGCCGCGTTCGAGCACGACCGGAACCGGCTGGTAGTTGGGAGCGGCGACGCGGCGCTCGAGTTCGATGGCGGACTGGGTGAGGCGGGCGGGTTGGCGGCGGGCATCCATGCTGACTCCTCGGGACCAGGAGCCAGTCTAGGAATCGGCCAGGCCAGCGACGGCGGAAAGAGCTGCGCCCAGGCTCAGGAAGCGGCAGTCGCAGCGCTGGGGCGCCGCCGAATCGGCGTCAGGGCCGGGTGGGGGTCACAGTGGCAGCAGGGTCGGCGGCCGCGTCCTCCCCGAACAGCCGCTTCCAGCCGGCGTGGCCGAGTGAATTCATGGTGCGGATGTTTTCGGCGTAGATCGAGGCGGGGTCGTGGAAGGCGGCCGCGGCCCGCGCGATGCTGGCTTCCCGCAGCAGGTGCAGGGTCGGCCAGGGCGAGCGGTTGGTGAAGTTGGCGGGGTCGTCCGCCTCGCGGCCTTCGAAACAGTAATCGGGGTGGAAGCTTGCGATCTGCAGCGTGCCTGCTAGGTCGAGGGCGGCGAGCGCTTCGTCGGCCACGTCCAGAAAGTCGTTGAAATCGAGAAAATCGTTCAGCATCCGTGGCGCGATCAGCAGGGTGGTCTCGACCAGCACCGGCTCGACCTGGGCCAGGTAGGTGAGCTCGACCGCCAGATCACCCAGCAGTTCATCCGGCGTTCGGGCCTGGCTCACGACCAGGCGCAGCTGTTCGCCGACGTAGACCGAACGGGCGAAAGGGCACAGGTTGAGGCCGATCACGGCGCGTTCGATCCAGGTGCGCGTGGTCGCGATCACCTCGTCGTCGTTGGGGGCGGAAGTCGGGCTGGCGGGCAGGCTGGGAGTCATGCGGGTCAGCTTAAACCCGTGCCCGCGCTCGGGAAGGGAGCGAACTAGAAGCGCTGCTCGAGCCCGCTCAGACGAGCGGAAAGCCGTGAAAGGCCTTGACTGTGGCGAGTTCGGGCTTGGAGGCGATCTTCTCGACGCCCAGCGCCGGATCGTCGGTCCAGGCGTTGGTGATCTCGCGGTAATGGTCGAGGTCGCGGCAGGCCAGGCGCAGGACGTAATCGCATTGCCCGCTCACCAGAAAACACTCGAGCACCTCGTCGGCGGCTTTCATGCGCTGCTCGAAGCGGGAGTGGGTGGCCTGGGTCTGATCCCTGAGGCTGATCTCGACCACGATCGTCATCAGGCCCAGCTTGCGCGGTTCGAGCAAGGCCATGTAGCCGGCGATCAGGCCTTCGCGCTCGAGCTTGCGCACGCGGTCGAGGCAGGCCCGCGGCGATAGCTCCACCTGCTGCGAGAGATCCTGGTTGGTGATGCGGCCGTCGGCCTGAAGGGTCTCGAGGATCCGGCGGTCGATGTCGTCGAGGGGGCGGGTCGGCATGGCGATCGAGTATACGGGCGGGCTTGAGTGCGCGGGCCGGTACCATGCGCCCGGTTCACAGAGGAGACTCGCTTGGCCTGGTTCGATTCGAAGTCCCTGCAGCCGGACGTGCGTCCGCGCGAAGTCTGGTCGTGGGCGGGGTACGACTTTGCCAACTCCGGCTACACCACGGTAGTCCTGACGGCGGTCTTCAACGCGTATTTCGTCGGCGTGGTGGCCGGCAACGCCGACTGGGGGACACTTGCCTGGACGCTTACGCTGGCGGCTTCGAACCTGCTCGGCATCGCGCTGATGCCGGCGATCGGCGCGGCGGCCGACCTGCATGGCAACAAGAAGCGCTGGCTCGCCGCCAGCACCGTCCTGTGCGTGGCGGCCACCGCCGGGCTGGCCTTCACCGGCCCCGGCACCTTGTGGCTGGCGGTGGTGCTGGTGGTGCTGTCGAACTTCGCTTTCAACGCCGGGGTCACGCTCAACTCGGCCTTCCTGCCCGAGTTGGCCCGCCCGGCGGCGCTGGGCAAGGTCTCGGGCTGGGGCTGGGCGTTCGGCTACCTGGGCGGCCTGGTCTCGCTCGGCCTGTGTCTGGCCTGGGTCCTGAACGGCCAGGCTAAGGGGGAGGCGGCGGTCGTCTACGTGCCGCCGACGATGCTGATCACGGCGGTCGTGTTCCTGCTCGCTTCGCTGCCGATGTTCCTGTTCGTGCGCGAACGCGCTTTGCCTCGCTCGGACGCCCGCCTGGTCGAGCTCATGGCCGAATCGCACCGGCGCCTTCTGCATACGGTGCGGGCCTTGGCGCAGTTCCGCGATTTCGCCTGGCTGTCGGTCTGCTGCGTGATGTACCAGGCCGGGATTGCGGTGGTGATCGCGCTCGCGGCGATCTACGCGCAAGAGGTGATGAAGTTCTCGACCGCGGAAACGATGGCGCTGATCCTGGTGGTCAATGTCACGGCGGCGATCGGCGCCTTCGGCTTCGGCTACGTGCAGGATGCGCTTGGCCACAAGCGCGCGCTGGCGCTGACCATCGTCGTCTGGATCGTGATGGTCCTGACCGCCGCTTTTTCGAGCAGCGCGGCGATGTTCTGGTTCGCCGCCAACCTGGCCGGCATCGCGATGGGGTCGAGCCAGTCGGCGGGCCGCGCGATGGTGGCGGTCTTCGCTCCGCGCGCCCGGCTGGCCGAGTTTTATTCGTTCTGGAACGTGGCGGTATGGGTCTCGGCGATCGTAGGCCCGGTCACCTACGGCCTGGTCACCTGGCTCACCGACAACGACCATCGCCTGGCGATCCTGGTGACGGGTCTGTATTTCGTTGCCGGCCTGCTGGTGCTGATGCCGGTGAACGTCGAACGCGGGCTGGCCGCAGCCGCCTCGGCCGATCTTGACGACGACGCCGCGGCCGCCAAGTTGGCCTGAACGTTGCAGGAACGACGCGCCGGCTTCGCGTCGGTGCGTTTTGGTGGCTCTTGGCCCCCGGCCTGCCTAAGCTCGCGGCAGGAGGTTCGTTATGAACTTTGCCATGCCCGGTCGGCCCGGGGCACGCGCGACATGGCGGTGGAGTTGGTGATGGGGCCGGCCGCGCTGGCGCCCGGCGACGCTCGGCCGCTGCGGTCGCCCCTGGCCTGGCTGGCGTTCGCCTACACGGTGTTTGCCGTCGCCGGCAGCCTGGTGCCTTACCGCTGGGTGCCGGTCCCGCTCGAGCTTGCCTGGCCGCTCTACCTCGAGCGGCTGAGTTCGCTGTCGGGGCCGCTGTCTCGGGTGGACGTGGGCGTCAACGTCTTGCTCTTCATTCCGCTCGCCTATCTCTGGTGCGGCGCCGTGGCCGCCGGCCGGTCGCGCGCCTGGGCCTGGGTCCTGCTGCCGCTGTGGCCCCTGCTCGCGGCCGGGATCGAGTTTGCCCAGCTGGCTTTCCCGCCGCGAGTGAGCAGCTTGTCGGATGTCTTGGCCGAGTCCTGCGGCGGCCTGATCGGCACCCTGCTCTGGACCGCCACCGGCGCCGCCTTCTGCCGCGGCGCCCTGAGCTGGGCGCGGGCGCGGCACCGCGGCGGGCGCTGGCCGATCCTGCTTTATGCCTACGTGATTGCGCTGTTTGCCTACAGCCTGCTGCCGCTCGATCTCAGCCTCAGCCCGGCCGATTTTTACGCGAAGTGGCAGGCCGGTCACATCGTGCTCGTGCCTTTCGGCTTCCATTACGCCAGCGCTGGCCTGGCGTGGATGGACCGCGCTCTCGACACCGCGATGTGGGTGCCGGTGGGTCTGCTCGCCACGCTGGCGCGCCGCGGCACCTTGCGCCAGACCCTGATTTTCTGCGCCGCCGCTGCGCTGCTGCTGCAGGTGCTCAAGCTGCCGGTCTTGTCGCGCGTGAGCGATCTGACCGACATCCTGTTCGCCGCCTTGGGTGGTGCCATCGGCGTGTTGCTGGGCCGGATGGCCGGCTGGGCCGACGCCGCGCCGCCAGCGCCATCGACGGCGGGGCCGACCCGACGCCAAGGGCTGCTGCTGGCGGCGCTGCTTGTGTATTCGGTGCTGCTGCCGGCGATGTTCTGGTTCCCGTACGAGTTCCGCCTCGACCCGGCCTTCGTCAGCGCGCGGGTCCAGGCCTGGAGCGCGGCGCCGCTCGCAGTCCTGTTCGGCGCCGAGGAGCTCGGCGCCGCGGGCGCGATCGTTCGCAAGTGGCTGGCTTTTGCACCGCTGGGCGCCTTGCTCGCCTTGCTGCTGGCGAGCCTGCCCGGGTCGTGGCGTCGTGCCGGCGGGCTGGTCGCCGCCCTGTGGGCGCTGGGCCTGATCGCTCTGGTGCAGGCTGGGCAGCTGCTCGTGCCGGAGCGCTACCCCGACTTCACCGGAGCGGTGCTGATGGCCTTGGGTTCCGCCTGCGGCGCGGTGGCGGTGGCGGGCTGGCCGCGGCGAGGCCGCCGCTCGCTGGCGACGGCAGAAAGCGGTGGTCGAGCGGGCGTCCGCGCCTGGCTCGCCGGCTGGGTTGCGCTGTCCTTGGGAATCTGGCTGCTGACCCAGATGCCGGGGGTGCCTTACAACCTGCCGGGTCTGTTGCGGCCGCAGTGGCCTTGGCTGAGCGCGGTCCTGATCGGGGCGGCGCTGGCGATCGGCGCGGCCTGGCCCGGCCTGGCGCGCCGGGTCGCGACGGGGCAGGCGCCGCCCGTGCTGCTGTGGCGCTGGCCGCTCTTGCTGATCGTGGTGGCCGGCGCCGTGGCCCTGGCCTTGATGCTGGGGGCCGAGCCGATCAAGGTCACCAAGCTGGTCGGCACGACGCGGCTCGATTGGCCCGAACACAGCGAAGCCTGGGCCCGGCTTTCGGTGCTGGCGGGAACGATGTTGTGGATGCTGCTCGGCGGCAGCCTGCCGGCCTGGGCACGGCTCGCGGGCGGGCCGGCGCGGCGTTCACTGGTGGCGGTCTGGCTGGCCTTGTCCTGCCTGCTGCTGCCCTTGGCCTACTGGGTGATCGTGATCGAAGCGGTCACCGACAACCTCGTCGAGCTGATCGCCGACCAGGCTTCGCCGCTGGCGGCGCTGGGGCTGGCTGGCTGGTTCGCTTTGATGGGGCTGGCCGCCGCGATGGTGGCGGCGGGGCTGCGGCGGAGCGGCTTTCGGCCGCGGCTGCTGGCGGCGGCCGTGGCCTTGGTTTCGGTGGGGCTGGGCTGGTTATGGCTGCAGTGGGTGACCGAGGCCGCGCTTTTCAAATACGGCAACCAGTTTTCGGCGCTGCAGTTCCTGCTCAGCGCCAATCGCCAGAACTACCTGCCGGCCGGACCCTTGTTCCTGCGCTATGCCCTGGTCCACATCGCGCTGCTGGTGTATCTGACGTGGGCGATGGGGCCGGTGGTGCGGCCGGCAGTCGCCAGGGCCGCCCGCGCGGTCGGGCGCGGACGGGACCAGGGCAACCTTAGGCCAGGCCGGTGATGCGGCCGTCGGCGAGGTCGATCTTGAAGGCCTGCGGCTTTTTCGGCAGTCCGGGCATACGCATGATGCTGCCGGTGGTGGCGACGATGAAGCCGGCGCCGGCGTTGGCGATGAGCCGTGCCACCGGCAGCGTGAACCCGCTGGGCGCGCCGCGTTGCGCCGGGTCGTGCGAGAAGGAATACGGCGTCTTGGCCACGCACACCGGCAGCTGGGCCAGGCCGAGCGCCTCGATGCGTTCGAGGTCGCGCTGCGCCGCGGGCGAGAGCTCGACTCCGGCTCCGCCGTAGACCTCGGCCGTCAGCCGCTCGAGTTTGGTTTCGAGCGGGGCGGCTTCGTCGTAGGTGAAACGCAGCGGCGCGGTGTCGGCTGCTGCGGCCATCACTTCGCGCGCGAGGTCGACGGCGCCGGCGCCGCCGCGGGCAAAACCCTGGCAGACAGCGAAACGCACGCCGCGGGCACGGCAGTGGGCGGCGACGAACTCGATTTCGTCGGCCTCGTCGCCGGCGAAATGGTTGAGCGAGACCACCACCTTGGGGCCGAAGCGCTCGAGGTTGTCGAGGTGGCGATCGAGGTTGGGCAGGCCGGCGGCCAGCGCTTCCGGGTTGGGTCGGGCGGCGTCGGCCAGTTCGGCGCCGCCGTGCCACTTGAGCGCGCGCAGGCTGGTCACCAGCACCGAGGCGGCGGGCGCCAGGCCGCTGGCGCGGCACTTGATGTTGAAGAACTTCTCGGCGCCGAGGTCGGAGCCGAAGCCGGCTTCGGTGATCGCCCAGTCGCCCAGCGACAAGGCGGCACGGGTCGCGGCGAGCGAGTTGCAGCCGTGGGCGATGTTGGCAAACGGGCCGCCGTGAACGAAGGCGGCGTTGCCTTCGAGCGATTGCACGAGGTTGGGCTTGATCGCGTCGGCGAGCAGGGCCATCAGCGCGCCGGTGGCGCCCAGCTCGCCGCAGGTGAAGGCGCTGCCGTCGGCGCGCAGGCCGAGCACCAGCGCGTCGAGGCGGCGGCGCAGGTCGGCTTCACCGTCGGCCAGGCACAGGACCGCCATGATTTCGGACGCGGCGGTGATGTCGAAGCCGGTTTCCGAAGGCTGGCCGTTGGCCGGTCCGCCCAGGCCCGACACCATATGGCGCAGCATGCGGTCGTTGACGTCGAGCACGCGTTTCCACAGCACTTCCTTCAGCTCGACCTGGCCGTGGTGGCGGGCGTTGTCGAGCAGGGCGGCGAGCAGGTTGTGGGCGCTGGTGATGGCGTGGAAGTCGCCGGTGAAATGCAGGTTGATCGCCTCCATCGGCACCACCTGCGAATAACCGCCGCCGGTGGCGCCGCCCTTCATGCCGAAGCAGGGGCCGAGCGAGGGTTCGCGCAGCGCCAGCACGGCGGCTTGGCCCAGCTGCTTGAAGCCCTGGGCCAGGGCGATCGAGGTCGTGGTCTTGCCGCTGCCGGCCGGAATGCCGCTGGTGGCTGTCACCAGGATCAGGCGGCCGCGGGCGGGGCGGTTCGCGCTGACCTTGGCCTTGTCGCGGCCGTAGGGCTCGAACTCGTCGGCGGAGAGGCCGAGGCCGGTGGCGATCTGGGCGATGGGAGTCAGGCGAGCGGCCTGGGCGATCTCGATATCGGACTGCATGGGGGCTTCGTGTGGCGTGAGACCGCCAAGCGGCGGCAAGCGCGCGAGCTTGCCACCGGCAGGCCCGGCCTGCCAGAGGAGAAACCTCAGGGGAGCGGGTAAGCGCGGCCGCCGACACTTGAGCCAGCGCAGAGAGCCGCGCGGCGGGCGCCGCGTACGAGCGGTGCCCGCCCGGCCGCAGGCTCAGGCGCTGACGGCGCTGCGGATCTGTTCAAGCGCGCCCGGATCTTCGATCGTGGTGAGGTCGCCCGGGTCGCGTCCTTCGCACAAGGCCTGGATCGACCGGCGCAGGAGTTTCCCCGAGCGGGTCTTGGGCAGGGCCGTGACGAAATGGACCCGCGCCGGCCGCGCCACCGCGCCGAGCTGGCCGTCGACCACCCGCATCACCTCGGCCTCCTGGGCGGCGCGTTTCTCCGCGCTGTCGATCGCGCTCGCGTCCTTGACGATGGCAAAGGCCATCGCGACCTGGCCTTTGAGCGAATCGGCAACGCCGACGACGGCGACTTCGGCGACGTTGGGGTGGGAGGAGATCGATTCCTCGATCTCGCGCGTGCCGAGGCGGTGGCCGGCGACGTTGATCACGTCGTCGGTGCGGCCGAGGATGAAGTAATAACCGTCGGCGTCGCGGATGCCCCAGTCGAAGGTCGAATACACCGGGTGGCCGTTCAGGCTCGACCAGTAGGTCTTGACGAAGCGGGCGTCGTCGCCCCAGATGGTGCTCATGCAGCCCGGCGGCAGTGGCCAGCGGATGCCGACCACGCCTTTTTCGTCCGTGCCGCATTCCTCGCCGGTGGCCTCGTTGAAGAGGCGCACGTCGTAGCCGTAGACCGGCACCCCGGGCGAGCCGAACTTGGCCGGCATCGCCTCGACCCCGGGCTGGATCGCCAGGATGGGCCAGCCGGTTTCGGTCTGCCAGTAGTTGTCGACGATGGGTTTGCCGATGCCGTCGGCGATCCAGCGCGCGGTGGGTTCGTCGAGCGGTTCGCCGGCGAGAAACAGCAGGCGCAGCGAGGAGAGGTCGTATTTCGCAAGCAGCGCTGGATCCTGCTTCTTGAGCACGCGGATCGCGGTGGGGGCCGAGAACATGGTCGTGACCTTGTATTTCTCGACGATGCTCCACCAGACGCCGCCGTCGGGGCGGATCGGCGTGCCTTCGTACATCACGGTCGCCATGCCGGCGATCAGCGGCCCGTAGACGATGTAGCTGTGGCCCACCACCCAGCCGATGTCGCTGGTGGCGAAGAAGGTTTCACCGGGCTGGCCGCAGAAGATGTTTTTCATCGACGAGGCGAGCGCCACCGCGTAGCCGCCGGTGTCGCGCTGGATGCCCTTGGGTTTGCCGGTGGTGCCCGAGGTGTAGAGGATGTAGCTCGGCGCCGAGCTTTCGAGCCATTCGCAGGCGACCTCGTCGTTCATGTGCTCGCCGCGCAGGCGGGCGTAGTCGAGGTCGCGCCCTGCCACCATGTTCGCCTCGGCCAGGCCGCGGTTGACGATCAGGACTTGCGCGGGCGGGTTGGCCGAGAGCCGGATCGCCTCGTCGAGCAGGGGTTTGTAGGGGACCGGTTTGCCGCCGCGCGAACCGGCGTCGGCGCTGATGATGAGCTTGGGACGGGCGTCGTCGATGCGGGTGGCGAGGCTGACCGACGCAAAACCGCCGAAGACCACCGAGTGGATCGCGCCGATACGGGCGCAGGCGAGCATCGCGAACGTCGCCTCGGGGATCATCGGCATGTAGATCAGGACGCGGTCGCCCTTGCCCACACCCAGCCCCTTGAGGATGCCGGCCATGCGGTTGACCTCGCGGTGGAGCTGGCCGAAGGTCCAGGTCTTTTCCTCGCCGGTCTCGCTCGAGACATAGATCAGGGCCGGCTGCTTGGCCCGGGTGGCCAGGTGGCGGTCGACCGCGTTGTGGCAGAGGTTGGTGGTGCCGCCGACGAACCACCGGGCAAACGGCGGACGTGAATCGTCGAGTACCCGGGTAAAGGGCGCGGCCCAGTCAATGAGCTGCGCCTGTTCGGTCCAGAACCCGCTGCGGTCAGCGAGCGAGCGTTGATGAAACTCCTGGTGCGACATCGGTGCCTCCTCCATGAGCTTGTGCGAGCTGCAGTTCTCTCTGTTGTCGCACCAGCTTCAGGAGCGGGCTGATTTGCTCGATGATGCGCGGCAGGTGCGGCACAACTTCAGCGGCGCGCCCGACCCGGACCAGCTCGAGCGCAAGATTCACGTCCATCGCACCGTCGAGGTCGCGGGCTTCGATGGGATTGGGAGGCGCACCGTCGACCGTGCCGAGAACGATGCGGCGCGAGCGCGCTTGCTGCGCCGAGATCGCGCGTTTGCGCGCCAGCGTGCGCAGTTCCTCGGCGCTGCGGCGCAGCTCCTCGGACAGGGTGGCAAGACCGATCGAGGTCCAGACCTCGACGCCCGGGCCGGCGATGTCGGCGCTTTCGAGCACCTTGCGCAGGCGGGCGGCAAAACGCAGCACGCCCGACAGACCGGAGGCGGGCGTGGCGACGCTGAACTCGAACGTGTCGGAGCGGGTGCCCAGGTCCTCGAGGCGGACCGAGGCGGCGAGCGCCCGGCCGAGCAGCTTGATGCGGTTCTCGACCTCGGCCTCGTCGGAACGCCCCGCCGCGAGTTCGACGCGGACGCAGATCAGGGCGACGTCCGACAGGTTGCGGCGGGCGTAAGCGACGAGTTTTTCGACCTGCTTGTCGAAGAAGGGCAGCGACAGCAGCTCGGTGTCGGGGTCGACGGTGCGGCTGGCTTCGACGCTGGCCTGAGTCTCGGCCAGCGCTTCGCGGGTGGTCGCCAGCGCGACCAGGGTTTCGAGCCGGCTCAGAAGCTCGGTGGCGCTGGCGCCTTTTTCGATGAAATCGGTGGCGCCCATCGCGGCGGCCTTCTGCCTCTCGGTCGACTCGTCGCTGCCCGAGAGGACGATTACCGGCAACTCGCGGATGCGGCCGACCTTGGACGAGCGGATCCGCGTCAGGAGTTCGAAGCCGTCGACCTTGGGCATGGTCAGGTCGGAGATCACGACGCGGATCGAAGCGTCGAGCAGGACCGCCTGCCAGGCGGCTTCGCCGTCGACCGCTTCGCGCACCTCGAAGCGGTCGCGGATGTGCTGGGTGATGGTCGCGCGCACGATGCGCGAATCGTCGGCAACAAGCACGCGCGGCTTGGCAGCCTCGGCTTCGGGGGCGGTGGGGGTCTCGCTGGTCACGCCGGTCTCGGTGCAGGGCGGGTCGGCCCGGGGCAGGTCATCTTGCGCCAGACTGTAGCGGAAATCGCCGCCTCGGCGGCCCGGCCACGGTTCGCCGGAGCGGTCTCGCGCAAATGGGTTATCGTTCGGCCACGGCAACTCCGAACCGCTCGGCTACTCTTCGCCCATGCACCCGCCCTCCGCTTCCTGCCACCGACCGCGCCAGGCCTTGCGTCTGCTGGCGGGTGCCGTGGTCTTGGCGGTGGGTGTGACGGCAGGGCTGCCGAGCCGGGCCGAGGAGTCGGGCAGGGTCGAACGCGGGTTCAACGCGACCATGGCCGAAGTGGTGGTGAAAGCCCTGGGTCTGGTGGGTGTCCCTTACCGTTTTGGCGGTAACTCGCCCGCGACCGGACTCGATTGTTCGGGTCTGGTGCGCTACGTCTACGCCAACACCCTGGGGGTGGATCTGCCGCGGCGCTCGGCCGAAATCAGCAAGGTCGGCACGCCGATCGAACTGGCCGACCTCAAGCCCGGCGACCTGCTCTTCTACAACACCTTGCGTTCGGCGTATTCGCACGTCGCCATCTACATAGGCGAAGGCCGTTTCGTGCATGCGCCTTCGCGCGGCAAGAAAGTCCAGGTTGAAGACATGAGCATCGCCTACTGGACCAAGCGCTTCAACGGCGCGCGCCGGCTCGAGTCGGGCGAGGCCGGCAAGGACTTCGAGCCCTTGACCGACCTGATCGAACAGCTGCGCACCGGCGCTACGGTTGCGCCGCGATCCGAGCCTTCGCACGAGTGATCGCCGCATCGATCGTGGCGCGCTGAGCCGCCGCCGCTTTTTCACCCTCCAGGATCGACAGGTTGCGCGCGGCAAAGTCCGTGCTTTTGGTGGCGGCCAGGTGCGGCCGGATCACGACGTCGGCATCGGCCAGCTCCCAGCCGGAGATTGCCTGCCCCATGATGGCAAAGGTCTGCATCAAGACCTCGGTCGTCGAACTGATCGACTGGAACCCCGGCTTGCTCGAGATGTCGACCGCGATCACCACGTCGGCCCCCATCTGTCGCGCCGCCCGCGCGGGAACCGGGCTCACCAGCCCGCCGTCCACGTACTCCCGGCCGTTGATCGGCACCGGCTGGAACACGCCCGGCACGCTGCTCGAGGCCCGCACCGCCATGCCGGTGTTGCCGCGCTCGAACACCACCATCTCGCCGCTCTTGAGATCGGCAGCCACCGCGCCGAAGCGGCGCGGCAGGCGTTCGATCGGACGCTGCCGCAGCACGGCGTTGATGTAGTTCTGCAGCGCTTCGCCCTTGATCAGGCCGCGTCCGGAGATCGGGCTGGCCCAGTCGGTGATGGTCGCCTCGTCCATCTGCAGCGCCATCTTCTGCAGCTCGAAGCCGCTGTAGCCGTTGGCGTAGAGAGCGCCGACGACCGAGCCGGCGCTGGTCCCGACCACGATGTCGGGCTGGATGCCCTGCGCTTCGAGCGCCTTGATCACGCCGACGTGGGCAAATCCGCGCGCGGCCCCGCCGCCGAGGGCCAGGGCGATGCGCGGCGGCCGCGGCGCGGGTTTGGCGACGGGAATCTCGACCACCGGCGCCGTGGGCGCCGTCACCGGCGGTGTCGTTGATGTCGGGAGGGTCTGGCAGCCGGCCAGCAGTCCCAGGACGAGGGCGGTCAGGGCGAGGCGGAATCGAAGCATGGCCGAATCGTAGCGGGTCTGGCAGTTCTCCCGCCGGCTCAAATGTAAATGAGAATGATTTGCATTCATGGTGGGAGTTGGTTACAGTGTTTCCACCCTATCCAATCATGGTGAGCAAGGTGAGAACGAACTCCATGCCTGAGCGGCTCCTCGACGGAGCGATGAAATTGTCGGTGGCGGGGCTGGTCGTAGTGAGCTTCGCGCTTGGCACGCCGGTTCAGGCGCAGGCCAAGCCCGACGCCGAAAAGGTGCTCAACCTCTATTCGGCGCGCCACTACCAGACCGACGAAGCGCTCTACGACGGTTTTACCAAGAAGACCGGCATCAAGATCAACCGCATCGAGCTGGGCGACGAGCAGCTCCTGCAGCGCCTGCGCACCGAAGGCGCCGCCAGCCCCGCCGACGTGATCCTGCTGGTCGACGCCGCCCGCCTGTGGCGGGCCCAGGTCGACGGACTTTTCGCGCCGATCCAGTCGAAGGTGCTCGACGAACGGATCCCGGCCAAGCTGCGCGCCAACGATGGCAGCTGGTACGGCCTGTCGACCCGCGCCCGTGTGATCGTCTACAACAAGGCCACGGTCAAGCCTGAGCAGGTGGCGACCTACGAGCTGCTCGCCGACCCGAAGAACAAGGGCCTGGTCTGCACCCGTTCGGGAGCCCACCCCTACATGTTGTCGCTGATCGGTTCGCTGGTCGACCGCAACGGCGAGAAGGCGACCGAAGACTGGGCGCGCGGCATGGTCGCCAACATGGCACGCCCGCCGCGCGGCGGCGACACCGACCAGATCAAGGCGGTGGCCTCGGGCGAATGCGGCGTGGCGCTGACCAACAGCTACTACCTGGCCCGCCTGATGCGCTCGGACGACCCCAAGGACAAGGACGTCGTCGCCAAGATCGGCCTGATCTGGCCCAACCAGAAAGACAAGGGCACCCACGTCAACATCGCCGGCGGGGCGGTGGCGAAAAACGCGCCGCACCCGGGCAACGCCCAGCTCTTCCTCGAGTACCTCGTGAGCCCCGAGGCCCAGGCCTATTTCGCCAACGGCAACAACGAGTGGCCGGTGGTCAAGGGTGCCGAAGCCAACAACCCGGCCCTGACGGCGATGGGCAAGTTCAAGGCCGAAGAGGTGCCAGTCTCGACCATCGGCAAGAACCAGGTCGCGGCCCAGCGGATTCTCGACCGCGCCGGTTATCGCTAAGCTTTCTTGATTCAAGTCGACCGCGGCGGCGGGCCCCCGTCCGGCGCCCCCCGTTTGTTTTTATGAGGAAA